>JAFREV010000045.1 GCA_017434685.1 Mogibacterium sp. | reverse complement strand
TCCAGGCAATGTAAACTTTTTGTTCCGGCTTCACATCTTTGCCCGAGCAAGCAGTCATCATTGCCACGGTCAAAACAATGAACAGTATGTTGATAACGGTTCTTTTCTTCGGCATGGCCGGAATCTCCTTCCTTCGGTCCAAATTGCCATCTATTCCACTCAAAAAGTATAGCATATTTTAAGACGGATTCTTCATCATACAGCCTCTATATGACATAGCATTTTGTGATGATGTCACGGAGTGCGATCGTCAGGGCAAATAAAATTTTTTAATAAGCTTAAAATAATCCGCTTGCAGTAGAAAGGATTTGAAATATGAAGAAGATAGTCATTGTCGGAGGAGTTGCCGGCGGCGCAAGCACGGCAGCCAGGCTCAGAAGGCTCGATGAGAATGCAGCTATAGTATTACTCGAAAGAGGTGATTATATATCTTACGCAAACTGCGGTTTGCCGTATCACATCGGAGACGTAATCAAGTCTCGCGATGCTCTTTTGGTATCTACGCCGGAAATGATGAAGAGTCGCTTTAACATCGATGTCAGGACAGGACATGAAGTTACACAGATAGACAGAAAAGCTAAAACAGTCCATGTCAAATGCAAGGACGGAAGTGAATATGACGAGCCATATGACAAACTAGTCGTATCCACAGGTTCATCCCCTCTCAAGCCTAAAATACCTGGCATTGAATCAGAACTCATTCAGACCCTATGGACAGTGCCGGATACGGACAGGATTAGGAATATGGCGCTAAACGGCGGCATAAAATCCGCCGCTGTAATCGGGGGCGGATTCATCGGCCTCGAAGTGGCCGAGAACCTGCATGCGGCAGGACTCGATACCACTCTCATCGAAGCCGCCGCGCAGGTAATGCCGCCGATAGATCCCGAAATGGCAGAGCTGCTTCATGAGCATATTGAAGATCAGGGCGTGCATATGCATCTTTCAGACGGAGTCTCCTCCTTCGAAGAAATAGATGAGGGAGCCTGTAAAAAGATTAAGATTAAGCTGCAAAGCGGCACGGAAATCACAACTGAATTTGTTGTGCTCTCAATAGGACTAAGACCTAACAGCGAGCTTCTCAAGGAATCCGGAATTAAAATAAATGAGCGAGGCGGCGTAGTGGTCGATGAACTTATGCGTACCAGTGACAAGAGCATATACGCACTTGGAGACATCGCCGAAGTCGAGGACTTCACTACCAAAGAGAAGATGCAGTATCAGCTTGCCGGACCTGCGAACAAGGAAGGCCGCATCGTTGCCAACAACATAAATGGCGCCAAAGAGTCCTATGAAGGTACTCAGGGCACAGCCATAGCAAAGGTATTTGATCTGGCAATCGGTATGACGGGCAAAAGCGAAAAAGCCCTCGTTGCATCAGGCATGAAGCGTGGCGTTGATTATGACTTTATAATCATCACCCAAAATCACCACGCAGGATACTACCCCGGCGCACAGCCCCTTATTATCAAGGTTCTTTTCACTCCTGACGGCGAGAAGATACTCGGTGCCCAGATTGTGGGGGCAGAAGGTGTAGACAAGCGTATTGACGTAATATCCGTAGCCGCAAGACTAGGTGCCAAAGCTACAGATCTTGCTAAACTCGAACTCACATATGCTCCGCCATACTCATCTGCAAAAGACCCTGTCAACATGGCTGGATTTGTAATACGAAATGTCATAGATAAAATGATTGAGTTTTCGGATATAGATGCCGAGCCTGCCGATAACAGCATATTCCTCGACATACGAGAAGATGCAGAGCGCATGGCTTTCGAGCTTCCCGCAGCAGTAAATATTCCACTCGGAACATTAAGAGACAGACTCTCTGAGCTGGATAAGAAAAAGGAATACATCATATTCTGTTCCATAGGCGTCAGGTCCTATGCAGCTGCAAGGATACTCATGCAAAACGGCTTTAAGAATGTAAAGGTGTACCCTGCCGGCACGAGATTTTATCAGGCTATGCACTACCGCGATTATAAAAACGATATTACGGATAATTCAATTGAGAGCAGTGGAGGCAGCAATATGGCAAACGAAACAAAAGAAGTAAACTCAGTCATCACAGCTACCAATCAATCGGCAGATATAAGCATGCGCCTTGACTGCAGCGGTATGCAATGTCCGGGACCTCTTCTTAAAGTATTTGAAGGAATGCAGGGCTTAAATGACGGACATGTGCTGGAAGTAAGAGCATCTGACCCGGGATTTACAAAGGATGTAGCTGCCTGGTGCAAGAGAACGGGCAAGACCCTCTTATATAACGAAAAGGAAGGCACTGATTACGTAGCTCGTATTTTTAAGGGACAGTCAAGCGCTGTATCCCCTTCGCAGACCGGTTCGTCCGTTCCTTCAGCGATAAAGAGCGATATGGACGGTAAGACTATTATTGTCTTCTCGGGTGATATGGACAAAGTCATGGCTTCATTTATCATCGCGAACGGTGCAGCTGCCATGGGAAAGCCGGTCACAATGTTCTTCACCTTCTGGGGCCTGTCAGTTCTCAGGAAAGCCGGTCACAGCAAGGTAGATAAGACTCCTATGGAGAAGATGTTCGGAGCTATGCTGCCTAAAGGAGCTGATAAACTCAAGATTTCTAAGATGAATATGGGTGGCATGGGAACAGCCATGATGAAAAAGATCATGAAAGATAAGAATGTCAGCAGCCTTGAAGACCTAATAAAAAGCGCCATGGCTAATGGCGTTAAGATAGTCGCATGCACTATGAGCATGGACGTTATGGGTATCAAAAAAGAAGAACTCATAGACGGAATCGAGCTTGGTGGTGTAGGCTACTACCTCGGAGATGCAGAGGATTCCAACGTAAACCTCTTTATCTAGTTGTCTGATTAAATTATCATTATCTAAAAGCCCTGAATCATCACCGATTCAGGGCTT
>JAFREV010000044.1 GCA_017434685.1 Mogibacterium sp. | reverse complement strand
AGTTGTAGCCGAAAGATTCTGTAGTCCTGCTATAGGGTTTTCCACACCGTATGTGTATTTCTGCGGATCAAACACTTTCGAGAACACAACCGAATCCACCTTAACAGATACGTTATCCTTGGTGATTACAGGCTGCGGAGGGAAGTCGAATACCTGCTCCTTCAGGGAAATCTTGTTTACTATCTGATCAAAGAACGGGATCTTAACATGTATGCCCGCGTACCAGACCGTCTTGAATTTTCCCAGCCTTTCTATTATATATGCGTGCTCCTGCGGCACTATGCGCACGTTGAGCACCACGATTACCAAAAGTATGAAAACAAGCACCAATATAGCCCAATTCATTTCAGATTCCTCCTCTTAATTATTGTTTTTTTATATTGTTATGATTTATTATAGCGTATTTCCGAAGGCCTTTGTTATTAACCGTCCGTCGCCTCCAGATGAAGCGTTTCAAAGACATCGCTCCAAAGAAGTATGTTCACGCCGTCCTTTTGCGTCTGACCGAGGCTCACTCCGCGTTCTGCCAGTCTCTTTTCGGAGGCTTTTATTTCATCCTCATCGCTGATATTATACGCGTCGATATTTCCGTCGTCAGGATATATCATCACACCTTTTACGACAGCTTCATTCTCAAAATACCCTTCCGGATACTCCTCGTCTTCCACTTCATTCTGAGCAAGTTCGAGAAGCACAGCCATCAGATATTCATTCCCGTCATCATCTGACACATCGAACTTGCATACGGCGTAGTGGTCAGAGCCGGAAATATATGTATATCTGTCATCATAGTCCATTTCCTCCCAGCTTGCCATATCGTACAAGGCATTGGTTTCTGTCTCGGTCGTAAAAGTGCCGAGCGGATTAGATTCCTCCATAAAAGCAGTGAACAGATTTGAAAGAGCAGACTGTACAGGTTCAATGTATTCTTCATCATCTCCATTCGATAATGTAACATCGCCCTCTTCCAATATGTAATAGTCGTATACATCTTCTTCGTAATCTTCAAACGGTTCATCCGATTCGAAAAAGAGCGGCATCATTGCAAGCAGAATAGTCAATCCTACCACCACAATCCCAACCAAAGCACCGCTGCTGTTGTTGGTTTTATCTTCGATCTTCCCTGATCCGTCAGTCTTGAGTTGCTTCAATATCTTCGGCAACTCAATATTCAGATGATCGTCCGAATCCGCATAATCGGTCATTTCCCCGGATTCATCCGCTTCCGAAACTATTACCTCTATACTGTCAGCACTGTCCGTATTGTACGTCGGTTCAGACTTGGCATCCGTGTTCACAGAAACCGGCTTGTTCGTATAATCCGCCGCACCCTTAATAATCTTTAGTTCAGGTTCCCGGGTGCGCATTATCAGCTTTGCAATTAGGTCAGCTGCTATCACAACCGCAAGCACCAAAATAAATGACAGAAAGAATTCCGCACTCTCCACATGGCCTCCGTGACGTCCGAGCATCCAATATAGCGGAAAGCCTCTGTGCATTCCGTCACTGCGAAGAAGCCCAAACAACATGATGAGCGAAGTCACAAACAGATATTTACTTGCAATTGCTGTTACTTTTTCTCTGAACATCTCAAGTCCATAATAAAAAACTCCCTGAGAGCAGTCAAGGAGTTAACATTATTCAAATATATAATCTGCGGTACCGAGTCAAACTAACAAGTTAACACTTGCCGGATATATCATCCGCGGCAGCAAGTCCCATGAGCCAGGCATTGCTGAGGTTGAAACCCCCGCATTGGAAGTCTTTATCTGCGAGTTCCCCCGTGATATAAAGCCTAGGTACAATCTTTGACTCTGAAGTCACCTCGTCGATTTCATCGAGACTCACTCCGCCGGAAGTCGCCTGGGCGTCCTTCCAACCTCTAAGCCTGACAGGATGAAACTCCATGTTGTGCACCATATTGCAGATAGACTGAATTTCCTCTTCATCAAGCATAGATACCGGCTTGTCTTTATCAATTCTGCCCGCCACGTAGTCCGCAAGACTTTCCTTAAGAGCCGTTCTTAAGATTTCGCCCGCAGGCATCTCCGAAAAATCTCCCTTTCGTAGTGCATATATATAATCTGAAAAGTTTCCTTCAGGAAACAGATTTACTCTGACGATAAAGTCTTCCAGACTTTCTCCTTTATCCCTGTCGAGCCTCATGCACCGTGTCATATTAAACACGCATATTCCGGAAAGTCCGTACTTGGTGAACTGCACCTCGCCTGCCTCCTGAAAGATCGGGGTTTTATCTGCACCCTTTTTATACAGCGATACGACACCTTGCATGCGGGTGCCTCCGAGGGATACCGCTCCGTCTTCCCATTCTCTGCACTCAATTCCCGTCAGCACAGGGACGGGAGTCACTATGCTATGTCCGAGTTCTCTCGCCAGCCTGTATCCGTCTCCGGTGGTCCCGTATGTCGGGCCGGCTTTTCCGCCCGTCGCAAGAACCACATAATCAGCCTCGGTGATCACTCTGTGCTCGCCCTTTCCATCCTTATATACAGACTCGATTACGAAGCGAGGCGAAACAGTTTCCTCTTTCTTTTCTTTATTTGCAGCCGGT
>JAFREV010000043.1 GCA_017434685.1 Mogibacterium sp. | reverse complement strand
TAACGTGAACGTATTAGATCAAATCACAATGGATTACAAGAAGGAAGATATTCCTGAATTCAAAGTAGGTGACACACTTCGTGTACATGTAAAAATCATCGAGGGTCAGAGAGAAAGAATTCAGGTATTCGAAGGATACGTGCTCAAGAGACAGCACGGCGGCGTAAACGAGACTTTCACAGTTCGTAAGCTGTCGAACGGTATCGGCGTAGAGAAGACATTCCCACTTCATTCACCAAGAATCGAGAAGATCGAGGTTGTTAAGAAGGGTAGAGTCAGAAGAGCTAAGCTCAACTACATGCGTCAAAGAACCGGTAAAGCTGCCAGAATCAAGAGCGCTGAGTAAGACTGTCAAAAGCATACCTGCAGAATTCACGGGTATGCTTTTTTCATATTTGTATGAGAGGATGCATCGCAGTGAGCGTTCGCTCGACGGCTCGACAATCTGTCATTGCATCCTTTCTCCGCTCTGCTTCGCGGGGCCGCTCTCATCTGAACTTCTTTTTGCTTTAATGAAGCTTCAGCTTCGCAGCGCCATCCGCTCATCTATCGCTACGACGGTGCAGCTGACAAGATTCTCTCGCAAGTCTCGCTCCACACTTCACTGCGATACATCTATGGAGATATAGAATGATAGAGAACATTAATTGGTACCCGGGACATATGAAAAAGACTCGCGAGCTTATACGTGAGAATTTGAAAGCTGTCGATCTCAGCATCGAGATCATCGACAGCCGTATTCCTGTGTCCAGCAGGAACCCGGTGATTGATGAGCTCATCAGCACCAAACCGCGCATAGTAGTGCTCGGTAAGGCTGACCTCGCGGATGAGGAAGAGACCAAGAAGTGGGCTGATGAGATCAGGAAGGAAAAGGGCGTGACGAGGGTTCTCGCGCTGAATCTTCAGTCCGGAGAGAACATCAAGAAGCTTCTCAAGGCGCTCGAGGCTGAGCAGGACAGGAGAAACGAGGAACGAAATGTCAAAAGGCCGCTTCGGATCATGATAGTGGGCGTGCCTAATGTAGGGAAGTCTTCTTTGATTAACAGATTGAGCGGCAGGAAGGCTGCGCAGACCGGTGACAGACCGGGTGTTACGAAGGGAAAACAATGGCTGACGCTCCAAAACGGCATGCAGATATTGGATACTCCGGGAATTCTATGGCCTAAGTTTGAGGATCCGAATGTGGGACTCAATCTCGCTTTCTGCGGCAGCATCAAGGATGATATACTCGGAGTGCAGGACCTAGGTTTTGAGCTTATCAAGTATCTCGGAACTGAATATCCGGATATGCTGAAGGATAGATACAAACTCGATGAGGTGTCCGAGGAAGCTATAGAGAATATGGACAACATCGCTCTTAAGAGGGGTTTCATACTTTCGGGTAAGAGGATAGACTACGAAAGAACCGGGCGCATAGTGCTCGACGAATTCAGAGGCGGCGTAATCGGAAGGATTACTCTTGAGAAGTGCTGATTAAAAGAACTTATAAACAGAGTTGAACTTTAATAATCAATGACAAAAGAAGAAAGACTACAAAGGGATATATCCAGGCTGGCCGAGATGAAGGCTCATGAGGATGAGCTGCGGCAGCAGGGATATAGGTATATCGCGGGCATCGACGAAGTGGGCAGAGGCCCGCTCGCAGGCCCCGTGTACGCGGCCTGCGTCCTGCTGCCGCCTGACTTTGACGTCCTCGGCATATACGATTCCAAAAAGATTTCCGCAAAGAAGAGGGAAGAACTCTCGGATATAATAAAAGAAAAGGCCGTCGCCTACGGAATAGGAATCGCAGACAACAACGAGATAGATGAGATAAACATACTCGAAGCGACCAAGCTTGCAATGCGACGCGCATTCGAAGAATGCAATAAGAAGCTTGCGACAGAGACCTCGAATTCAAACAGTTCGAGTAATGAGCGTTCAATAGATTACCTTCTTGTCGACGCACTTAAACTTGACTTCGGCGTTCCGTGCGAAGCCATAGTAAAGGGAGACGAGAAGTCCCTGTCCATAGCCGCCGCATCCATAGTGGCTAAGGTCGCAAGGGATAAATATATGGAAGAAATCGATGCGGATTATCCCGGCTACGATTTTGCAAGCAACAAGGGATACGGCACGGCAGCTCATTATGAGGGGCTTAGGAACAAAGGCATAACGCCGATTCACAGACGCTCATTTCTCAAGAAATTCGAAGAGAATCCGAATACGGGACACAGCAAGACCTCAACTACAGATGCAAAGGAGCAGACTTTGGCTAAAAAGGTATATGCAGTTAAAAAGGGAAAGACGACCGGAATATTTATGACTTGGGAAGACTGTAAAGCCCAGGTCGATGGCTTTCCGGGCGCGGAATATAAGAGCTTTGCCGATCCGCAGGATGCCATGGCATATCTCGGCCTTTCCGCAGGGAATAAGACCGGAAGCAAGGGAGGTGCGAAAAATAAAGATGGGGGAGCAAGTGCTCCTGCAGAAGAAGTACTTCCACCGGGCAACAGAGCTTATGTAGACGGCTCATACGACATCTCTAGCAACAGATTCTCATGTGGCGTCGTAATTATCGAAACAGATGCGAACGGAGTGAGCGAGACCACTGAATTAAAAGCCGTGTTTGAAGATGATGTGGCGGCTCTTCAAAGAAACGTAGCAGGCGAGGTTATGGGAGCAAAGACCGCAATCGACTACTGCCTCGAGAACGGAATAGACGATATCGAGATTTACCACGATTACGAAGGCGTGGGCAAATGGGCGGACGGCCTCTGGAAGGCCAACAACCCGCTTACACAGGGCTACAAACAATTCATAGCCGACGCCCGCCGTGTAATGAGCATCAGATTTATAAAGGTAAAGGCCCACGCCGGCAACAAATACAACGAGATGGCCGACAAACTCGCCAAACAGGCCCTGGATCTGTAATAATTACCCCGGTTCAAAAAGACTTTGAATCGGGGCATATTAATTGCAACTGACATAATTAAATTGCCCCTGTTTATACATTGATATAAATAGGGGCATTCATATTTACGGACGATTATTTGTACCAGAGTTTTTCTACTGCAGCTGCGAGAAGTACGCCTTCCTCTGCGCTTGAAAGTGCTCTGAACTGTCTCTTAACCTCCAACAGTGGAAGGTCTCTTTCGCGGCCTTCGTCAATTCTCTTCTGAATTGCTTCTTCGGCCTCTTTGCTGATACTGCCGTCAGCGGACAATCCGCCAAGGACAAGTTTCAGCTCATCCATCGTAATATCCATTGTAGGATCTATCATAATTGTATCCTCCTTGCTCAAAATGCCTGAGTGCTGTTACTTCTTACTCTTCTTAATTTCCTGTACCAGCATTTTGCCGAGCCTTTCTTTGGCTTTGTCATCAAGTGCGCTATCGTCACCTGCGAGGAAAGCCTCAAGATTAGGCAGGCGAACACCGGCTTTGTAGTTCATTTTGAACAGTTCGACATTCAATCTTTCTACGGTGTCACGCATTTCCTGATTGGTCATATGAACCTCCTTCTTCGTCTTCAAAGACCTCGATAGATTTGATTCTCATCTCGTTGCCCTTGAGCAGCCAGGTGTTACCCTGACCGCATTTGGGGCAAGTTTTGCCGTATGCAATGGTATCGTAGCTGATCTTGCAGTCATCGCACCAGCTCACTGCCGGAATTTCATCGCATTTGAGTTTGGTGCCCTCGAGCATTTGGTGTTTCTTGGTGTACCAGTCCCAGTAGTTATAGAGATAGGCCGGAACTATACCCGATACTTCACCGAACTCCAGCGTGACTGTCTTGATCTTGTCCACACCGTTTTCTTTGGCAAATTTATCTACTTCTTTTACAACGTAATTTACTAATCCTAGTTCGTGCATTTTGTTTCCTTCTGACTGCTCGGGTTATTTGCGGCCTGACAGTTTGTTCTTAACAATGCCTGCCACACGACCCGGCATATTCTTACCGATACCTACGAACTTCTTCTCTGCAGGAATCATGCGAGAGTAGAGGTCACCGTCCGGACGACGGAAGAGGTGGATGGCGTCGAATTTACACTGAACTGTGCACATTCCGCAGCCGATGCACTTGTTAGTATCTACTACACTGCGTCCGCACTTGAGACATCTCTCTGCCTCGAGGGCAATCTGCTCTTCTGTGAAGTTCTTGATCTCGTAGTTCATCGTCATCTTCTTGCTCTCGTCGATTGCTCTGACCTGACGCTGCGGTCTTCTGTAGTCGTCTACAGGGAATACAACGTCTTCCTTATCGAGGGCAACGAAGTTACGTGTGTTACGGTGGATCATCAGGTGCTGTCCTCTGTTAACGTGTCTGTGCAGTGATACAGCGCCTTCGCGTCCCATAGCCAGAGCATCTACTACGAACTTCTGACCTGTTACGATATCTCCGCCTGCGAAGATGTCAGGATCTGATGTCTGAAGTGTGACAGGGTCTGCAATGATGAGGCCTCTAGGTGAGAGCTCAACCTTCGTACCCTCGAGGAGTGTGCCCAGATCAGGTTTCTGTCCGATGCTGAACAGTACTGTTGTGCAGGCTTCCTCTGTTGTCTCATTGCCATCGAACTGAGGGTCGAATCTGCCTTCTGCGTTCTTAACAGATGTGCACTTTCTGAACTTGATGCCTTTGACTTTGCCACCGTCTGTGATGATTTCTGTCTGGCCCCAGCCAGGATTGATTGTGATGCCTTCTGCTTCGAGGAAGTCCTGATCCTCTTTACCCATAGGCATGTCGTCATATGCTTCGAGGCAGTAGAGCGATACGCTCTTGGCACCCTGACGGATTGCTGTACGAGCAACGTCTGCTCCGATGCTTCCACCACCGATAACTACAACGTTTCCGGAAAGCTTTTTAGCTTTGCCGAGTGTAACATCCTTAACATAGTCTACGCCGCCGATAACGCCTGCTG
>JAFREV010000042.1 GCA_017434685.1 Mogibacterium sp. | reverse complement strand
AATCCTCATCTCAATTAATGCACTCACCTGCTCGAGTCCTCAAAAGCGTGTAGTTCAATCCTCATCTCAATTAATGCACTCACCTGCTCGAGTCCTCAAAAGCGTGTAGCTCAGTCCCAAGGCACCTGATCGCGGTAGCTTCCGAAAGGCGTTACCGGAAGGTATACGCTGGTTCTGAAGCTTCTTTCCTCGAGGTGATTCTCATCGATATAAATCCTCAGGCACAGAGCCCAGCCCTTGTCGAAGTTAAACTGTATAGTGTCATGGGAGAGCTCTCCGTGATCTCCTGTTGCAAATCTGACCTCGAGAAGCTCGGTAGGGAAATCTATCTTCGGTGTATCGTGGTTGTTGCTGTGAGGAATGAGACCGAGATTTCCGTGCGAATTGACGCAGCCGATTCTTGTGACTTTGCTGGTCTCTATCGGCTTTATAAAATAATAGTCATATGTGCCGTAGAAGTAGTCGATCAGCTTTTGAGGCGCCTCGGGATGTCTGTTGCAGAGACGCTTCATCTCGGCACCGATGGCCCTCAGCATAGGGGTGATCAGCTTCCCGTACAGGAAATCATCCTCTTTGAGAAGCTTCAGCCAGTCATCCTTTTTGTAAGGCTCAAATGCCAGAAGCACTTCGTTCATATCTTTGAAATAGTCGTTGGAGCAAGGCACATGAAAGATCCTTTCTCCGAAGTCATCTATCTCATTGAAAAAGTTTATAATCTCTCCGTGGTTGATATATCCTGCCCGGTCCGCAAGAGTCAGTGAAGCGAGAACCTTAGGATCGTTCTTTACGGATATGGATATATGCCAGTCAAATTCCGGCCTTTCCAGAAGAATCTCTCCGAATGAGTCTTTTTCTATTTTCCTTTTCTGGTAATTGAATCGTATGATGAGCGGACCTTCCTTGGCTCTGTATGCATAAGCCTCTTTTGAAAGTATGCGTCTGATTGCAGGCGCGGCCTGCCTTAGGGCGAGATCCCGCTCAGAATCTGTTGCATCATCCCATGCTCCGTAGAAATATGCTTTTTCTTCATCATCTCTTACTTCATACGGAACGCCGGCATCTGTCATTATTTCTTCAATTGATTTGACGGTGGCTGCAGCAAGTATAGTGTCTATCATTTCGTAATCCTCCTTCGGAAATAACGATCCCTTGGATATATAATTCAGAACATACATATATATGATGTCGGGGTCGAAACCCCATCAATAAGTTAACGCTACGTTAGCATTTGCACTTTGAAAATTTCATAACTGGCTAAACTCAGGTCATTTTGCTCGGATCCTTTCACATGGTCATAGGTATTCCTTATCTATTTCCTTATCCGAGGATCGGATTCAGGGCATAATGCCCGCTGTCGTTCCGGAACCGGAACAGTTTGCGGAAATTCAATGCACCGATCTTGCTCCCGAAGAAGAATTTGCTTCGCTGCAAGCCGTGCACAGGCATCCGATTGACATCGTACTGGTTCTTCAGTAGCGAAGGTATGGTCTCAACACCATTTCGAAGCCTCGCTATCTGCTTGAACCTGTCAGTATCTTTGGCTCTGATGTACTGGGCTCTTGCCACGCTCTTTCTTGAGACTGACTTTTTGGCAACTCTCTTGAAGATCTTAGGTTTGCACTGATCCTGGAGTGGACAGTTAGCACACAGGTTGCGGTCGAACGACACATGGCATTGCCCATTATTCTTGTCGTAGCTGCAAGACTTAGGCGCATGGCCTGCCGGACATTCAATGACTTTCGTGAAGTCCTCATTGAATTTGAAGTCTGCCATGATCGGATCGGTCTCCTTGCCCTTTAGATCGGTCGGGACGAGTTCGATGTTCTTCTCGGCGGCAAGCTCCATGTTCTCGATGCTGGCATAGGCTCCGTCAACGGTCATGAGTATCTTCTCAAGGCCCGGTTCCAGGCTTTCGAAGTGGGCTTTGAGCATCTCATCATCACTGACATTGTTCTTCTCGAACTGGTAGTCGGTGACAACGCTGCCGGTAGAGCCCACGCTCTCTTCGATGTTGGCTATGTACCCGCGATATTCCTTGCCGGCTTTTCTTCGGAAGGTAGCATCAGGATCTGAAGGGTTCTGCATCAGGCTCGAGTCCATTCCGCCATCTTCTTTGGTGCGAAGCCTGCGCTTGGAGTCTTCTACAATGGTTTGCTCGGATATGCATCTTGAGAAAGAGCGGTATACTTCGACATCGTCGTATCCGCCGCAGCAGAGATCTGCAAGAGTGTCCGCATCAGAAAGAAGTGTGGTCATCCGATCATCCACTTCGTCGTTCCTGCTGTGGTATATGACCCTATTGTAGTCATCGGGATCGAGATAGTGATCGAATCTGTCGTGGTCGAACTCAATGCCAGCCTTCTTGAGATACTTAACAAGATTGGCGATGCAGGTGTATATGAGTTCCATGCGGCTCAGCTTACGGATGTTGGCTTCGATCATAGTAGAATCCATCCTGCGGATGCGACCGTCGATCTTCATCATCTTGGCGATCGACTGAGAAAGATCCTTGATGCAGTCATGGTAGAGATCGACTCCATGAAGAGTCTCATAGTCGTAGCAGCGTATACGGAAGCGGGACAGGCTCTTGTCACTCAGCGGCTGCTCTTCAAAGCTTGTCGTATGCAGCGCATACTGGTAACGGGAATCCAGCATGAGATTCTCGACTACCTCATCGTCGGAGATGCCAAAGAGTTCCTTGATGATCAGTGCTCCGACTATGATGTTGACCGGAGTGTTAGGCCGTGAGGCCTTGTCCGAATAAAGGACATTGAATGGCTCCTCGTTGATGTTCGGGAAGATGTCGTCAGCAAATGTCTTTGCCCACGACTTTTCAAGAGCCCTCTTCTCACGGTCTGTGAGACCCCACCAGTCATCGCTGAAGGTGACCTGTTGTGACTGATTTTGCCTGAATGACATGCCGGTATACCTCGCTTTCTACTGTTTTAAGTATACCATACACAGGCCTCAACCACTTGGAATTTAGCCGTTCTATGAAGTTTTCAAAGTGCAAATGCGTTGATCAATCTATGGGGCTTTTGACCCCAACATCATATACATATTGATTACAGATATTTCTGCAGCTTGGTAACGACCGGTGCTGCAGCGAAAGGGGAAAACTTATATATGTTTGAAAGAGAACCGAGAATCATCCAGGTCAAGGAGAGCATCCTTGAAGATAACGATGCTGATGCAGACAAGCTGCGCGGCGAGCTTCTGGATCAGAAGACATTT
>JAFREV010000041.1 GCA_017434685.1 Mogibacterium sp. | reverse complement strand
CTGCTCGGATAATTAAGTGCAAGTCCGATAGGAATCTTCATATCAGGAAGTCCCATCTGTGCAATGATCGAACCGTCCATGAATTCAACCATAGAGTGAACTATGCTCTCAGGGTGTACATGTACATCTATCATATCCGCAGGTACATCGAAGAGCCATCTGGCTTCAATAACCTCCAGACCTTTGTTCATCATTGTTGCAGAATCGATAGTTATCTTGGATCCCATTGACCAATTCGGATGATTGAGCGCCTGCTCAACCGTTACATTTCTCATCTCATCGATTGTCCTGCCTCTGAACGGACCGCCGGACGCGGTCAGCAGTATGCGCCTTATATCTCTCTTAGCACCGTCTGCATCAGGCTCCGCATACGCTCTTCCGCAAGCGCTTCCGCCGTTGCCCTCAAGGCACTGGAATATCGCGCTGTGTTCGCTGTCCACCGGAAGCAATTTTACTCCCTTTTCTTTGCAAAGCTTTGTGACTATCTCACCACCTGCGACAAGAGTCTCTTTGTTTGCAAGCGCGATGTCCCTTCCTCTCGAAATTGCCTCGTATGTCGGTGCGAGTCCGCTGATGCCCATCAATGCGTTTAGCACGATTTCGCAGTCCATGCTTGCAATCTCGACCAGTCCGGTTTCTCCGAAGTGGACATCGACTTTAGAAAATTCAGCCTTAACCCTCTTTGCGTCTTCTTCGTTTCCGACGCAAACAGCCTCAGGCTCGAACTCACGGATTTGCTCAATCAAAACATCGATGCGGCTCCTGCCCGTAAGACCTACCGCTCTGAATTTGTCTCTGTTATTCCTGATGATCTCCAGCGCCTGAGTCCCTATGGAGCCGGTGCTTCCGAGAATTAGTACGTCTTTCATATATTAAGTATTCCCGTGAGGCCGCATATCGCGTAGTAAATAACAGGTGCAACGAATATGATGCTGTCAAATCTGTCCATAATGCCGCCGTGTCCCGGTATCAAATTGCCGTAGTCCTTGATGCCCATCTTGCGTTTGAACATCGAAGCGGTCAGGTCTCCCGCCATTCCTGCAGCTCCGCCCACAAGTCCGAGCACGAAGCAAATAAGAGCGGGATTGGAAAGTCCCGAATCCTTCATAAACAGCATTCCGAATGCCATTGAAAGCAGCGAGCTTCCGAGCAGCCCGCCCACAGCTCCCTCGATGGTTTTCTTAGGGCTGAGGTTCGGTGCCATTTTATGTTTGCCGAGGAAATATCCCGTGAAGTATGCGCATATGTCCTGTCCGAATGCGGCGATTACGACTATCCAAATGAAAAGCCTGTACTCCGTCATGTCTATCAAAACCATGTGATAAGTAAAAAACGGAATATATACCATCGTGGTCACTGTCGCAAGCGAATCATACGCGCCTCTATCGTTGATGCGCCATCCGTAAACCATACTTGCCAGAACCGCGATAAAAATCCACAAGGTCATAAATATCATGTTTGCCTGATATGACGGTACTGTCATTTGCCGGGACGGCAGATACGTGAGAAAGAGCAAAGTTGTCAGAGCAAGGCAGGCTCCTTCATTTACATGAACGTCCAGAGCCTTCCATCCCCTGCTGAATTCGCGCACTCCCATCTGCGCAATTACGTAGGCCGCTATCCAAAGAGCCATTCCTCCGAAGTACAGCACCACCAGAAGAGGTGCCATTATCAGTCCTGAAATTATTCTTGTTTTCATTCTATTCCTTTCGGCCGCCGAATCGTCTGTCTCGATTGGCGTATGCATTTATCATCTCAGCATACTCTTCTTCCGTAAAATCAGGCCAGAGAGTATCCGTAAACATCAATTCGCTGTATGCCGCCTGCCATGTGAGGAAATTCGACATCCTCTCCTCCCCGCTCGTTCTGATGATGAGATCAGGGTCGGGCACATCGAACTTCGTGCTTCCGGAGTATAGATATGCCGAGATATCGTCCTCTGTCAATTCTGCAGGATTAAGCTCTCCTGACTTGCATTTCTCGGATAGAGCTTTGACGCTCTTAAGTATCTCGTCACGGCCTCCGTAGTTCAGCGCGATATTAAATACCAATCCGTCGTTGTCCGCGAGCCTTCCGACCATTTTATTTATGGCGTCTATCGAGGCTTTAGGAAGCATATCGTATTCGCCGAAAATATTGATGTGGACGTTGTTCTCATCGAGTTCCTCAAGCTCTGAATTAACATACTTGACGATAAGATTAAATATGCCACTCACTTCTTCCGTACTTCTCTTCCAGTTTTCGGTAGAAAAAGCGTACACGGTCAGGTATTTAATTCCCATATTAGACGACGCGATGACTATTTTTTTCATCGCCTGCATACCGGCGTTATGCCCCATGACGCGCGGAACTCCGTGCGCCTTGGCCCATCTGCCGTTGCCGTCCATAATTATTCCGACATGTGTCGGGAATGGTCTTGTCTTTTCACTCATTATTCCAATACACATGACAAGCGTGGCTTATTACGGCCACGCTGTACATCTTCATATTTGCGGTGGATTAAACTTCCATCAATTCCTTTTCCTTGTCGGCGATCATATCGTCGATGTCTTTGATCGCTTTATCGCAAGTCTTCTGAGTCTCGTCGAGATCTTCTTTGAGGTCATCCTCTGTAATCTCTCCGGCTTTCTGCGACTTTTTGAGTTCTTCGTTCATGTCGCGTCTCATATTCCTTACGGCAACTTTTGCATCCTCTCCGTAGCCCTTAACAACTTTAGTGAGCTCTTTACGTCTCTCCTCTGTGAGCTGAGGAATTGCGAGTCTGATAACCTTACCGTCATTGGCCGGATTAATTCCGATATTAGCCTCGTTGATGGCTCTTTCAATGTCAGCGATTGCCTGAGGATCGAAAGGAGCAATCATCAGAGTTCTCGGATCAGGTACGGATACGTTTGCAAGTGCCTTAAGCGATGTCGGTGTTCCATAGTAGTCCACCATAACCTTGTCCAGAAGTGCAGGGTTTGCTCTGCCCGCTCTTACCGTGTTGAGATTCTCTTTAAGGAAATTCTT
>JAFREV010000040.1 GCA_017434685.1 Mogibacterium sp. | reverse complement strand
TTTGATCGTATCCTCATAAGACTTTATGACATCACTGAGCTCCTTTATCTTGGACTGAAGGAGCGGTATGTCCTTTGCATCATCAAGCATATTATCCAGTTCTTCAGCACTTAAATTCTGCTGCTTGAACTCAGAGATAAAGTCATTGAGCATATTTGTGAATGTGATTCTGCCTGCAGTGCGACGGAATATATCGAAACTGTCTTTTTGTTCTTTGATGAGTTTGGTCAGCAGCATGAATCTGCCGTATTTGTCCAGCATGCGAACCGATTCCGTGCCCTGCTCCTGAAGCATGCGAAGTCCGAGCCTGTTCATCGAGAGTATCTCCACATCGAAGAGGCAATCCGTCTCGAGATATTTCAGGGCCTGCTCCTCCGCCGCCAGCGTGTATTGATTTGGCACCAAAACAAGCGTTTTAGCTCCGCTCGCTTTGATTGAGTCGAAGATAAAACGCTCTTTGTTTATATTCTCTCTTCCCGCATACAGTCTTAACATCTGAGGTCCTTATTTATTTGCTTCACTCGCATCCTGAGCCAGTTTGGCTCTGACGAACACATCGAGATCTCCGTCCATGACCGCTTCGACATTGCCGACCTCCGCACCTGTCCTGGTATCCTTTACCATAGTGTACGGTTGGAAGACATAGTTCCTGATTTGCGAGCCCCATCCTATCTGAGACTGGTCACCCTTGATCTCGTTGAGATTCTCCTTGTGAGCATCCTCGGCAATCTTGGTCAGTTTAGAGATGAGTATCTTCATGGCGACCTCTTTGTTCATTATCTGAGATCTCTCATTCTGACAGGTAACCACTATGCCGGTCGGAAGATGCGTGATCCTGACGGCCGAGTCAGTCGTATTAACATGCTGACCTCCCGCACCGCCCGATCTGTAAGTATCTATCTTCAAGTCCTGCGGATTGATTTCGACCTCTATATCATCTCCGAGCTCAGGTACCACTTCCACCGCGGCAAACGATGTCTGTCTTTTACCCATCGCATTAAACGGGGAAATCCTGACCAGTCTGTGAACGCCATTTTCGGATTTAAGCATTCCGTAGGCGTTGTCTCCCTCGACATATATGGTCGTGCTTTTGATGCCGTAATCCACATCATCCTGCCTGTCGAGTATCTTGGTTTTGAAACCTTTCTTCTCGCAGTACCTGAGGTACATCCTTTCGAGCATCTCGGCCCAGTCGTTGGCTTCAACTCCGCCCGTACCTGCGTGTACGCTGAGTATAGCATCGTTTGCGTCGTATTTTCCGGACAGCAACATACGCGTCCTGAGTTCCTCAAGTTCGTCCGACAGTGCATCGAAGTTCTTTTCGATTTCTTTCAGTTCGTCTTCGTCCCCGAGTTCTTCGGCTATTTCAATGAGCTCGGGAAGTTCGGCTATTCCGCTCTCGAGCTTCTCATAAGCGCCGAGTCTGTCCTCGAGCACTTTCTTTTCCTTCAATACTTTTTGAGCCCTTTTCTGATCGTCCCAAAAACCTTCTTTGAGACTCTCGCCCTCAAGTTTTTTAATTCTTTCTCTGAGCCCGGCCGGGTCAAAGATAACCTCCCACTTCCGCGACTTTCTCATTTAGAGCCGGAAGTTGGCTTCTGATTTCATCAATCTGCAACATATCTTTTCCTCCTTTTGACGCGCGTAGTTGCAATTTATCGCGTCTTTATATTAAATCCAAGAGTTCCCTCGGTTCTGCGATTCGATATGTAGGCTCATAGCCATCTGCTGCCATCGATTCTTCATCAACATAGTGACTCCATCCGACAAGTACGCTTTCAACGCCTGCGTTCTGTGCGCATCCCACGTCGAATTTCGTATCGCCCAACATAATGGCCTCATCCGGCGTTCCGCCGAATTTATCGAGCAGTGCAGTGACCGACTCGGGATTCGGTTTGTGCTTCGATACATCTTCCACGCTTATTATCTCGTCCACACAGCCTTCAATACCGAGTTCATTCATATATTTTGTCAGACTGTTTCTCGTCCTTGAAGTCGCAATGCCAATCTTACAGCCTTTTGCCCTAAGCTCATCCATCAGTTCCCTTACACCCGGAAACACATATACTTTGCCCTTGTTGTGCTCTTCCTGATACTTTCTGTAATGGTCAACGACCTCCTCAATTTCCGCATCGGGAATCATATAGGATATGGTATGTCTCAGAGTCTCTCCGAAAGTCGCCTCAATATCCCTGACCGCAAGCTCGTGTCCGAGATATTTTCGGAAAGTAGCCTGCCAGGACTCGATTATTATGTCATTTGTATTGGCTATCGTGCCATCGAAATCAAATATTATATACTTCTTCATTTTCAACGCTCTCTAAAATCTCCGCCCAAAAAGGAGTTTCGCAAAAAATGTTACATTTTTTTATATTTTTGTCCTATATGTAACATTTTCCTCAAAAGTCCCCCGTCATTGCTTTTCGATATCCGCGCAACTACGCTTGCCTTTTTCAGATAGTCGTATATTACATTGCCCATTATCTCAGCAAGAACAACGTGGCCTGCTTCTGACGGATGAAGCCCGTCTTCGTTGGTCGTCGGATCTATTTGATCATACACATATACGTATCGCACGCCCATCTCGCTGCAAATCTCGGAGATTATATTATCGTATCTTTCGACAAGCTCGCTTTTCCATATCCTGCTTCTGTCCCATGTGACGGGATTGGTGCGGGATTCGTCGACAGGAGTAAGCCCGAGATATATGACTTTGTCCGTAAGATTCTTTGCAGTCTCTATGAGGGCTCTGACATTCTCACTGAACGCATCCTCATCATTTACAACCTCTCCACCGATTATCTGCGTGTCGTTAATTCCGGCTGCAATCACTATGATGTTGTTTGCATCATCCAGCACCCTGCCTTTGCACTCGCGCTCCATTCTCTCGAGTATCTCCGTGGTGCTCTGGCCGGAAATTCCCATATTAAACACATGGCAACTCGTAATTGAGCTGTCATGTGCCAAGGCGAGTTTCAGGCGGTTTACCCAGCCGCCCATCTCGAGGTCTCGCTGTCCGTATGTGATGCTGTCGCCGAAAACGAGAATTTTATTTCTTACCATCCGCCGCCTCCGCCGCCGCCGATGCCGCCACCGGAGAATCCGCCTCCGCTGAAGCCGCCTCCGCCGCTCCAGCCGCCGCCGGAACCGCCGCTCCAGCCGCTTCCTCCGCTTGAAGGCGGTGCCGGAATTACGATGTTGTTGGCTACGCTGTGCGAGCAGTTGCTCATCATTCGTCCCATCATATAGCCGTCGAAGTAGTCGAATCGTCCGCCGCTTCCCACATACCAAGTAGGCTGTACGACAGGTATATTTTCAAAGTGTTTAATCCATTTGTTGGTCAGCCCGAATACATATGCATACGGAATGATGTGATAGAAGTACTCAGGGTCTTCTTCTACGAGTTCCTGTATTTTATCCAGTTCTGCAGTCTTGATGAAATCTCTGAATCCGAGCGTTCTTCCGAGCAGGTCCGTATATCTGTCCGTCTTCGCGATGGATATGACGGAGAAGAATATGGCCACGAGAGTGCCTACAAAGAGGAATCCCGACATAATCAGGAGTTTACCGACTCCGCGTGTTGCCGACCCCAGTTCAAGCGGTGCGCTAGCAGGCAGAAGCACAAGTCCTATAGTGAAGAACCAGATTGCAGCAAGTGTCTTAAGTACTGTCTTGACCTTGCTGGTGGATCTGATGCGATCATATACAGAGCACATTATGGCTGTGGATATGAGGATGTGACATGCCGCCCATATAAATGCAAACATCCTGTCCTCGCCGCCGTAGGAGCTTATCCACGATGTGAACGCATAAGCCGGCATAATGGCGGCAAATGCCGCACCAATTCTGGCAGTCCTGGACTCAGGCCTGTTGATGGACTGCGGACCTTTGTACATGGACGCGAGCTGCTGAGTCGCCTGCTGGAACTTTCTGCCGAACCCTGTTCCGAGATTGGTGCTTTCTGCAACATTTCTCTGTCCGTCTTTGAATATTCCTTTGTATATGGTCCTTACATACGAAGGTTCATCCATACCCGGCTCTGCAATCGCGGTAAAGATGTAGCTGTCTGTCGTTTTTTCTTCTATAGTCATATATCCCTTGTCTGCGAGGTATACGATGGTCGAAACGATATCTTCTTTGTCTGCTTTGCCGTCGATAATGTATCCGATTTCTCCCGGAGACAGACCTTCTGGCGGGTAGAACTCAAGAGTTTTGACCATGTGTTTATCCCTGCCGTAGAGATACCATAGCAGCACTGCGCCCACAGGGCCGAGCAATGCCATAAAGAAGTTCCACGGACTCAGTTTTCCGAATTCCGGCGCACCTACCCAATAGCCTTCCGGGAGTTCCGCCGTTATGGTGATTCCGTGATGTGCCGGCAAATTGCTTACGGAATACATAATTCTTCGTGTGCCCTCGTCGGTTTTGAGAAGCACGTGGTCTTCGTTGCCCTCTGTGCCGTATGATCCGGAGTAAACCTCGACTTTGCTGAGGTCGGTATCTTTAGGAAGTATTACCGTTCCGTGCGCTCTAGCGATATCCGTTTCCCAATCAGTCGGAATAAGGTTAATCAGGAGCATGTCCTTTTCGGTATTCTCGTCATCGTACAGTGAAAGCGTGTAATTGATGAGATAGTCGTTTTCACCGGTTAGCGTATAGCTGCCGCTTCCGATTTTGATGACATTGTAGCCGTTTTGAGAATATGCTTCGTACTCATAACCCGGAACTTTGATTCCGGAGATTCTGCTACCATTGATCGGAATGTATCTGTAAATTCCATGATGAGGCGTTCTGTAATCAATCGTAAGTTTCTCCTCGAAATTATAGGAGTTGTTTTCATTTACATTGACATTGACCTCATAGTCAGTCGTATACATGGTGTTATCCGAAGCATACGCTGCACTGTCCGAAAAGCCCCACGGCCACATGAGAACGCAAACGCATACCGCCGCAAACAATGCGGCGATTCTGCGTCCAATATTCTTATTAAACGAAGCCCCGTTCATAGTTTATTCTCCGTTTCTGTCAAAAAATGATATGTATAGATTCTGTGGTTCTTCCTACAGCCCTTCGTCGAAACCTTCGCTGTGCATCTTAGGGAAATTGAACATCTCCGCAACCAGGCTGGTCGGAAATCTCTCAACCTTGGTGTTATAGTCTCTGAGAACCGCTGCAAGGTACTTCTTTGCGTTGTCGATATCCTCTGCAGTTCCCGACTCTTCGTATTTTCTGAGTTCAACTTCCGCAAGTTCAATGCGGTTTTTCTCCTTTGTCAGAGAATTATAGGTCATCAGCACGAATGCCGCCAAAATCAGTACAATTACTATCAATATAGCTACCATTTCTTCTCCTTTTTAATCTAAAGTGCTTCTGTTTCGATAAGAGCAGCAATATAGAAACTTTTATGCGTTTTTACCGCAGCAGTTTTTATACTTCTTGCCGGAGCCGCATGGACATGGATCGTTACGCCCGACCTTAGGCATGTCGCGGCGTATGGTTTCCTGTTTGCCGGTTTTATCTGCTTTAGGTGCCGCAGCCGGCATATCGCCTCCGCGTCCCTGCGCTCTCTGCTGAGCGGCCTGTCTTGCAGCTTCGTCATCTTTGTACTCTTCCTTGGCTGCTGATGTCTTTCCACTCACAACATTTCTTCTCTCGGTTCTTGTTGTTACTGTTACGTTGTAGCAGAACTTGACGGTCTCTTCTCTGATGTCCGCGATGAGTTCTTCAAACATGGAGAAGCCCTCTTGAGCATAAGCAACCGCAGGATCCTGCTGTCCGTAACCTCGGAGTCCGATACCGTCTTTGAGCTGATCCATAGCGTCGATGTGATCCATCCAGCGATTATCTACAACGCGGAGGAGAATCATTCGCTCAACTTCTCTCATCTGCTCTTCGCCGATTTCGGCTTCCTTTTCCGCATACATCTCATCAAAGATGCGCTTGATGTCTTCTCTTAATTTGTCCTCATCGAGGCTCCTTTTGTATTCGTCATCTATTTTGAGTCTGCCGCGGAAAGCAGGCGTAATCTGCTCGAGTCCGTCGGTGATTCTCTTGAGATCCCATTCCTCTGCATATTTTGACTCGAGAACGACCGGATCGATGATGCCGTCGATGAGTTCATATGTCATATTTTTGATGTAGTCGGATACATCTTCACCGTCAAGAACCATACGTCTCTGATCGTAGATTATCTCACGCTGTTTGTTCATGACATTGTCGTACTGAAGTACATATTTACGAATCGAGAAGTTTTTACCCTCGACCTTTTTCTGTGCTCCTTCAATTGAGCGCGAAAGCATTCCCGCTTCGAGCGGCTCGTCATCTCCCACACCGACTCTCTCGAGCACGTGCTGCATTCTCTCTCCGCCGAAGAGTCTCATCAGGTCGTCTTCGAGTGAGATGAAGAACTGGGTAGTTCCCGGGTCTCCTTGACGTCCGGAACGTCCGCGGAGCTGGTTATCTATACGTCTTGATTCGTGACGCTCGGTGCCGACTATGCATAGTCCTCCGAGGTCGATTACTTTCTGTTGCTCGCCCGCACGCTCTTCTTTTATCTGCTCATGCAGGGACTGGAATTTCTCTCTGGCTTCGAGCATCTCAGGATCGTCGGATTTCTCAAATCCCGTGGCAAACGAAATCTGCTCCGGTGTATATCCGTCCTTGCGCATTTGTTTGCGTGCCTCGAACTCAGGGTTACCTCCGAGTATGATATCCGTACCACGGCCGGCCATATTGGTCGCAATCGTGACGGCTCCGAGGCGTCCTGCCTCAGCGACTATCTCGGCTTCCTGTTCATGGTGCTTGGCGTTCAATACATTATGCTTGACGCCGCGTTTTTTGAGCATGCCGGAAATGAGCTCGGAAATCTCAATTGAAATCGTACCTACCAGAACAGGCTGTCCTGTCTCGTGCGCGCTTACTACCTTTTCAACTATCGCTTTATATTTTCCGCTCTGATGTGCATATACAGAGTCGTCCATATCGTTTCTTGCGATAGGTCTGTTTGTCGGAATTACAACTACGTCCATATTGTAGATGT
>JAFREV010000039.1 GCA_017434685.1 Mogibacterium sp. | reverse complement strand
CGGAATCAGGAATGCAGGGCTTGAGGGAAAAGCGATTAACAAAGGCCTGATAAAGGTCGGCATAGTCGGACTCGGCCTCCTCGCGGTGACAATACTCGGACATATGATAGCCGGGGCAAACACAGGCGGCACCATAGACCTGACGCTGTCGGCACTCTATACTGAGATGGTTCTCGTGCTCTGGGGAAGTGCCGGCGGAATCCTGTTTAACATAGCTCTTGTTGCGGCGGCTTTGACCACTGCGGTCGGTGCTGTCTCATCTACATCCGAGATATGGCAGGAACTCCTCGGACCGAAGAATCCGAAGATGTTTACATACAAGAACTTCTGCATAGCATCCTGCATACTGTCTGCCATCGTTTCGTTCGCAGATCTCGACACCATAGTGAAAGTGATAGGCCCGGTGCTCGATGCCTGCTATCCTGCGGCTATAGTTATAGCAATCTATTATTGTTTCTGCAGAAATTCAGCCGGCAGGGCAAACCTGGCGGCTGCCAAGTGGGCTATGATAACTGCTTTTGCGATAAGCGTCTGGGAACTTGCTGTTGATTACAACGAAATGTTCTCATTAGGACTCGAAACAATCAAGAAAGGCTATGAAGTGCTGCCGCTTTCCGGATACAGCCTGGCATGGCTTCCACTTTCGGTAGTAGTATTTGCGGCAGTTCGTCTGGTGAATAATAAAAAGCAGAGTGCGTACTGAATAATAAAAGTACATAATAGAGAACTGCAAAAACAGAAAGAGTAATCAGAAATATGAAGCGTATGCGATGTTAGGTTAAACAGTATACACAGAGTATGAATGAGCATAAAATACAAAATGCAGCGTTGTAATACCTGCAACAAACCGGCCCGGTGCCGGTTTTTCAATGCTTTAAAATTGTTTTTGCATGAAAACAAAAAAGGGGGTTGACGCATGGGGTACATAATGCTATTATTGCTTTGTCAGTTTAGCACTTTAACACGCTAAAGCAACAAAGCGAAACGATCAAGAAAAGAACAACAAAGGACGGAGACGGAGGAAAACGAAATGCAACTCGTATCACAAAGACGACATTGATGCTTATATCCTAATTGCCTGACGGCATAACGAAACAGTTAATTCACTGAAAGATATAAGTATTAAAAATAGAAAGGAAACAATCATGAAAAAGAAAGTTACAGTACTCGGAATTATATTCACAATGCTCTTCACAATGATCGCGTTCAGCGCATGCGGAGGCGGTGGCGAAGAAGCAGCAACAGAAGAAACAACAGAATCCGCAGATGGCGTTGTATTCAAACAAGGTTTTGATAAGGACTTCCCACCATACTCATACATCGGAGATGACGGTGAGACAACAGGATTCGACGTAGAACTCGCTCAGGCGGTTTGCGAACTTAACGGATGGACATATGAAGGAGTTCCTATTAACTGGGACGCTAAGGAAGCTGAACTCGAATCCGGCAGCATCGACTGCATCTGGTCCGGATTCACAAAGAGCCCTGACAGAGAGCCGAAGTTCGCATGGAGCGATCCTTACTCAGTTAACACAATCAAGATCATGGTACTCGAAGGTTCTGATATCAAATCAGCTGCTGACCTCGAAGGAAAGAAAGTAGGAGTTCAGGGAAGCACATCCGCACAGGAAATGCTCGAGACACCAAATGCTGAGGGCGGTGCTGAGGATCTGATGAAGACATTCGCTTCATTCGAAAAGTATGACACATACACAATCGCAGTTAACGACCTCAAGGCCGGAGCTATCGATGCAATCGCTATCGACGTTACAACAGGTGACTATCAGATGACAAAGGTCGACGGACTTGCATATCTGGATGACGACATCTGTGAAGAGGTATATGCCATCGGTTTCCGCACAAGCGATACAGAGCTTGCCAACCAGGTAACAGAAGCTCTTAAGACTCTCGCTGAGAACGGCAAGATGGATGAGATCGGTAAGAAATATCCTGAGATTTATGAGAATCTCACGATGATTAAGAAATAGTAATTACTACCGCATATAGCGGTGCGAAAACTTTCTCCAAAAATATAATGTACAGGCTTCGCGGGATCAGTCTCGCGAAGCGTCTGTTTGTAAAAAAAGAGGACGATAAATGACATTTGAAACCATGTTATCAACTATGGCCGGCGGCATGCTCAAAACGAGCCTGATCTTCATCCTGACATTGCTCGGGTCGCTGCCGCTCGGTATGATAGTAGCGCTTTTGAGAAAATCCAAAATCGCTCCGATCCGCTGGCTTATAAGCGGATACATTTCAATAATCCGAGGCACACCTTTGATGCTTCAGCTTCTGGTATGGTACTTCGGACCTTTCTATCTCTTCGGATGGAACATAGGCGGCTGGAGATTCCCGGCAATTATCGTCGCTTTTGTAGTAAACTACGCGGCGTACTTTGCGGAGATCTACCGCGGAGGCATCGAGTCCATACCGCAGGGTCAGTATGAGGCCGCGCAGGTGCTCGGATACACCAAAACGCAGACATTTATGCGTATAGTTCTGCCGCAGGTAATTAAGATCATCATGCCTTCCGTCACAAACGAGGTAATAACTCTGGTAAAGGACACATCCATGGCATTTACCCTTGCCTATGCAGAGGTGTTCTCTCTGGCAAAGCAGATATCCGCTTCGCAGGCATCGTTTATGCCGTTTGTGATTGCAGGCGTATTCTATTTCGTAGCCAACTATATTGTTGAGAGAATAATGGTACGGATAGAGAAAACGATGGATTACTATCAGTAAATCGGAGGTGGCTGAATTATGATTCTTGAAATGAAAAACATACAAAAGCAATTTGCCGATCTGGAAGTACTCAAAGACATCAGTTTCGGCGTGGACAGCGGTGAAGTCGTAAGCATTATCGGACCTTCGGGTTCCGGAAAATCGACACTTTTGAGGTGTGCAACCTTCCTCGAGACGATCGACGGCGGGGAAATCGTGTATATGGGAGACAAGGCTGCGTGGACCAACGATAACGGAGAGGCAGAATATGTGGGGCCGCAGGAGATGAAGAAGTTCAGAGGATACTGCGGGCTCGTGTTTCAGCAGTTCAATCTCTTCCCGCACTACAGCATCTTAAAGAACATCACCGACGCACCTATGCAGGTGCAGGGAATAAGCAAGGCGGAGGCGGAGTCCAACGCTATGGACCTTCTTAAAAAGATGGGCATTGCAGACAAGGCAGACGCATATCCGTTCCAGCTCTCCGGAGGACAGCAGCAGAGGGTTGCCATAGCGAGAGCTCTCGCTATGAAGCCTGAGATACTCTTCTTTGATGAGCCGACTTCGGCACTAGATCCGGAACTTACCGGAGAAGTTCTGAAGGTTATAAAGCAGCTCGCTGATGAGAAGATGACTATGGTAGTCGTAACTCACGAGATGCCTTTCGCCAAGGCTGTCAGCAACAGGGTCATCTTTATGGATGGGGGAGTGATAGTCGAACAGGGAGATCCGAAAGACGTGTTTGAAAATCCGCAGGAAGAGAGAACCAAACAGTTCCTGAGCGTATTCGAAAGGTAAGATTCTTCTTTGTTACGCTCGTCAAAATGACAAGACGTGTCATCCTGAACAAAGCGAAGGACTTTATATACAACTATGACTGTAAATTATTGTATTTTTAATCCGACGGGTAATATTACGGCTTTGGTCGAGACAAAGGTGGAGCCGGCGAAGCAGCCTGCCGTTGCGGATGAAATAATGAAAGCTCATCCGCAAGTGGAACAGGTCGGCTTCGTATATTTCGTGCCGGGCCGTCCTGTTCCTGCGCTTTTGCGCATGGCAGGCGGCGAGTTCTGCGGAAACGCGACCATGAGCGCAGCGGCACTTTATCTGATGAGAAGCGGAGAAGAAACCGATCAGGTCAGAGTTACCGTAAGCGGCGTATCCAAACCTATTACGGTCCACCTCGCTAAGACCGAGGACGAAAGTTACGAGGCCGGAGTTGAGATGCCGCCTGCTCTTGAAATCGGAATTAAGAAACTTCATTCCGAAGTTGCCGATGCATCTATGACGGTCGTTCGTATGGAGGGGATATCGCATATAGTGATAGAAGACAAATCCGAACTGTATGCACTCAAGGAAGATAAAGAAGCTGCAGAGAAACTCCTGAAAGATTGGAGTGAATGCCTGGACACAGAGTGCCTCGGAATTATGTTCCTC
Organism: Mogibacterium sp.; assembly: GCA_017434685.1. Lineage (GTDB taxonomy): Bacteria > Bacillota > Clostridia > Peptostreptococcales > Anaerovoracaceae > Crickella. The sequence goes on along the minus strand of JAFREV010000039.1, from coordinate 10,715 downwards.
GAAGGAGACGGTGCGTCCTGGTCTCTTACGCCTCTTGTATATGTGCGCGATGTGGGCACGGTATTTTGGGAGAACGCCTGCGCGAGCGGCACAGCAGCTGTCGGTATGTATATGGCAGCTAAACTCGAATCCGCAGTGGACATGACGATTGATGAGCCGGGTGGACGCCTCAGCGTGTCGAGCGATCCTGAAAGCGGATTGACCACGCTGTACGGAAGCACGAAACTCGAACTCGGCGACACAATTGAAACAGAAGGAGTTTAGATAATGATTTCATTCGACTGTGACTATAACAAAGGGGCACATCCGGAGATACTCAAAAGACTTATTGAAACAAATTACGAGGTTCAGCCGGGCTACGGTTTTGATGACTACACGCAAAGCGCAAAAGAGAAGATTAAGGAAGCCTGCGGCGGCGGAGATATCGATGTTGAATTTTTGGTGGGCGGAACACAGACCAATATGGTTGTGATTTCCACTCTTCTGAAAGACTACCAGGGGGTAATCGCAGCAGACACAGGTCACGTCAGCGTGCACGAATCCGGGGCAATCGAATATTCCGGGACCAAGGTAATAAGCATCCCGGGTACGGACGGCAAACTCAATCCTGCAGATGTCAAAGCATGGGTGGATAATTTCTACAGCGACGCGACATATGAACATATGGTAATTCCGGGCATGGTATACATTTCCCAGCCGACAGAGCTCGGCACTCTATACAGCAAAGCGGAGATGGAAAGCTTGGCTGAGATTTGCCACGAGAGGGATATGCTACTGTATGTAGACGGAGCGAGGCTCGGCTATGGGCTCATGAGCTACGAGGCGGATATGACGCTCGAGGATGTCGCACGCATCGCAGACGTTTTCTATATCGGCGGAACCAAGGTTGGAGCACTCTGCGGAGAGGCTGTGGTATTCACCGGAGGATGCAAACCGGAATTCTTTATGACTTCGATTAAAAAACGCGGAGCCCTGTTGGCCAAAGGAAGGCTGCTCGGCTCCCAGTTCGACACGCTCTTTACGGACAATTTGTATTTTATAATCGGCAGACACGCCATAGACATGGCCGAGAAGGTAAAAGAAATAATTAAGGAGAAGGGCTGGGACATCTACCTACTGACTCCTACCAATCAGCAATTTGTCCTCTTTGATGAAAAACAGATGGAGGAAGTTGGCGAAAAGGTCGGATTCGACAGATGGGCGCCTTACGATGAGAGCCGCACCGTAGTCAGGTTTGCCACCAGCTGGGCCACAACAGAAGATGAAATCGAAGCCCTTAGGAAAGTCTGAGGGCTTTGTGGTAGAATAAGAGCAGCAAAACCACAGAAAGATAACGAAAAGAAATGCTCTTAAAGGATGTAGAAATAGGTAAGACCGTCACCATCGAAAAGGTAGGCGGAAAAGGAGCTCTTCGTCAGCACTTTCTGGATATGGGAGTGATACCCGGAACTGAAGTTACCGTGGTTAAGTACGCACCTCTCGGAGATCCGATAGAACTCAAGATTCACGGATACGAGCTGACACTTAGGCTGGAGGATGCCGGTAAGATTGAAGTCTCGCCGGCTGTTGTTAGTGTTGCAGAAAATGCGGACGAAGAACGGGAATCCAGAAATGCCGAGGCGGCTCACCCGGGACTCGGTGAGAGCGGCAAATTCCATCCTAAGGGAAGCGGCGATCCGCTACCTGAAGGTACGACGCTGACCTTTGCCTTGGTCGGCAACCAAAACAGTGGCAAGACGACGCTGTTCAACAGGCTGACAGGATCGAACCAGCACGTCGGGAATTTCCCGGGCGTCACCGTAGACAGAAAAGACGGAGAGATACAAGGGTATAAAAACACTCTTATCACTGACCTTCCGGGCATTTATTCCATGTCTCCCTATTCAAACGAAGAAATAGTATCGCGTAACTTCGTGCTTGAAAGCAAGCCGAAGGCGATTATCAATATAGTCGATGCGACAAATATCGAGAGAAACTTGTACCTTACGATGCAGCTTCTTGAGATGGGCATACCTATGGTAGTGGCGCTCAATATGATGGATGCGGTCGCAGCCAATATGGGAAGCATAGACGTAAACGGCATGGAGGCCATGCTGGGAGTACCGGTCGTTCCGATCTCCGCTGCCAAGAACGAAGGTATTGATGAACTCGTGGACCACGCGATTCACGTTGCATATTATCAGGAGAAACCACTCAGGCAGGACTTCTGCGACGAGACGGATCATGGCGGCGCTGTCCACAGGGCAATCCACGCAATAATCCACCTCATAGACGACCACGCTGCAGCGGCGGGCATCCCGCTCAGGTTTGCCGCATCAAAAGTCATCGAAGGGGATGATCTTGTAATAAAGAAACTCGAACTCGACCAGAACGAGATCGAGATGATGGAACATATAGTGCTTCAGATGGAAAACGAGCGCGGCCTCGACAGAAGCGCGGCTATGGCCGACATGAGATTCTCGTTTATACAGAAAGTCGCGGCTGCGACGGTTATCAAGCCAAAGGAAAGCAGGGAGAGGGCCAGGAGCGAAAAACTCGACAGCTTTCTCACGGGCAAATACACAGCCATCCCGGCTTTTATAGGAATAATGGGACTGGTGTTCTGGCTTACGTTTAATGTAATCGGAGCGTGGCTTCAGGGACTGCTCGAGACGGGAGTCGGAGCGCTCACAGCATCCGTTGAAAATCTATTGGTGAATACGGGCGTAAACGAAGTGGTTCGCGACCTGATTATCGGCGGAATATTCGAGGGAGTCGGCAGCATACTCAGCTTCGTACCTATCATAGTCACTCTTTTCTTCTTCCTCTCCATACTTGAGGACAGCGGATACATAGCGAGGGTTGCGTTCGTGATGGATAAACTGCTGAGGCGGATTGGACTTTCCGGCAGAAGCATTGTGCCTATGCTCATAGGATTCGGTTGCACGGTGCCTGCCGTAATGGCCACGAGAACGCTCCCAAGTGAGAGGGACAGGAGGATGACCATACTGCTCACGCCGTTTATGAGCTGCACGGCCAAGCTCCCTATATATGCATTCTTCGTAAACGCATTCTTCCCGGGACGCGGAGGACTGATAATGGTGGGGCTGTATGTGCTTGGCATACTGATCGCCATAGCGTCTGCTTATTTGTATAAAGGCACGATGTTCAGAGGCGGAGCGGCTCCGTTCGTAATGGAACTTCCGAACTACAGGATGCCGGGTGCAAGGAATGTTGCACAGATGCTTTGGGAGAAAGCCAAGGACTTCCTGCAGAGGGCTTTTTCGGTCATTCTGATAGCAACCATAGTTGTGTGGTTCTTGCAGAGTTTCGATATACACTTCAATCTCGTAAGCGACTCGCATGACAGCATGCTGGCACTGTTTGCCGGCGCAATTGCACCTCTTCTGAGTCCGGTCGGACTCGGAGACTGGCGCATTGTGACCTCGCTTATCACGGGCTTTATGGCCAAGGAAAGCGTGGTCTCATCCATGAATGTGCTCTTTGAGGGCAGTGTCGCAACGGCGATAAACGGAGTTACGGCAGCTTCTATGCTGGTATTCTCGCTGCTCTACACACCTTGCGTTGCGGCGGTTGCTTCGATAAGGCGAGAACTCGGAAACAGATGGGCGATAGGCGTTGTGGTGTGGCAGTGCGCACTTGCCTGGGTGTTTGCCCTGATAACGAAGATAATAGTCAGCGGACTAATAGGATAACGAGAGAACAAATAAAAAAATTGAGAATAACGAAAGAATAAAGAAATTATTAAAGAGAGAAGTAAGAGAGAATAATGAGCAAAGTTTACATAACAGGACACAGAAATCCGGACCTCGACAGCCTCTGCGCAGCGGAGTCTTATGCGGCGCTTAAAAATGCCGTGGATCCGGAAAACGAATACATAGCAGTCAGGGCGAGCCATCTTTCGGAAAGCGTCAGAAAGCAGATGGAGACCATGGAACTCGAGATCCCGCCCTACAAAAGGGACGTATATCCGAAGGTAAGGGACGTAATGATGAAGCCGAGCGCTAGGCTTCAGGCCACTGACCCAATATACGAGCTGGTTAAATCATACAGCACGGATAAACCGTCGGTAGTTCCTATTTACGAAGGCGATAAATTCAAAGGCCTGCTTTCCGTCGATGACATCACGAGTTGGTTTTTGCACGATAACCAGGAAAAAAGACCGGTTTACAAATTTGCCGTAGACAGCGTCGTTGAGATAACTCACGGACGGCTCGTGCAAAAGGGAAAAAGCGATGAAATCGAGGGCTCGCTGTTGGTCGGAGCTGCGACTTTTGAAACGTTTAAGGACGTAATAGATGAGATTCCGAGCAGCATAGTTGTGACGGGATCAAGACTTGAACACCTTCAGTATGTGGTCGAAAAGCAGGTTCCGGCAATCATCATAACCTCCGGCGGAGATGTGCCTGACATTGATTTTTCGAAATACGAAGGTGCGATTATAATCACTGAGCTCGGTACGGCGGATACACTGAGGCGGCTCAGACTCGCCGAACCTGTCGGCACTATGATGCAGACCGAGACCGAGACAATAGATGCGGATGATCTTTTCAGCGAAGCAAAATCCATATTTGCGAATTCTCACACAAGAGGTCTTGCCGTAATGGAGAATGGTGAGTTCGCAGGATTTGTAACCAGAAGATGCTTCCTCAATGAGCCTGCCTACAATGTAATTATGGTTGACCACAACGAGCCCGCACAGAGCATCAAGGGCATAGAAACAGCCAATGTAGTTGAGATTATCGATCATCACAGGCTGGACTCGCTTTCGACAACCATGCCTATATTCATCGCGGCGGAGCCGCTCGGCAGCACTTGCACGATAGTTTACCAACAGTATATGAGGCACGGCATCATGCCGGATCAGACGGCGGCAAGGACTATGCTCACCGGCATAATCGCAGACACTCTTATCCTGAGGAGCCCGACGACTACGGTTGCGGATATAAGTACGGTCGAAATGCTTGCCAGGCTTGCCAAAGTACCGAGCATAGAGGAATTCGGTGAGAAACTCTTCAGCATCACGGATAATCTCGCGACGCAGGATGCGAGAGATATGATACTCTCCGACTTCAAGAAATATGACAATGCGGGAGTGAGCTTCGGCGTCGGTCAGTGCGAGGTTACCACACTAAAAGATGTGGACGAATACGCAGACCGATATCTGAAGGAATTACAGGCTATCGCGGACGACCAGGCGCTCGATTGGACGATACTTATGATTACCGACGTACTGAGAGAAAAGAGCGTACTGCTCACATCCAAGCACAGGGCAAACAGAGACCTGCCGTATGCACGTATAAAAGAAAATATCTACAATATGCCGGGCGTGATGAGTCGAAAGAAACAACTTCTGCCGACGCTCATCTCGGCTACCAACTAAGGACGGAATATGAACGCAAGGACCAATTGGTATAAAGAAGCCGTGGTGTATCAGATATACCCATTGAGCTTCAAGGATTCGAATAACGACGGCATAGGAGATATAGCGGGGATTATTTCGAAACTTGACTATGTCAAAGAACTCGGGGCTACCGCCATTTGGTTTTCCCCGCTCTATCCGTCACCATGGAAGGACTACGGGTATGATGTCTCGGACTACAAAGCCATCCATCCGGCTTTCGGCAGCATGGAGGATTTTGACAGACTGCTTGATGAGTGCCACAAACGGGGGCTCAAGGTCATGATGGATATGGTGTTGAATCACACGAGCACGGAGCACGAGTGGTTCAAAAAAGCCATAGCAGACCCGACATCACCATACCGCGACTACTACATAATCAGACCGGGCAGGAGGAAGAAGGAAAGACTTCTCCCTCCGACCAACTGGACCTCGTCATTTACCGGAACTGCGTGGGAGCGCATAGAAGGCACGGACGATTTCTACCTGCATCTCTTCGCACCGGAGCAGGCGGACCTCAACTGGGAGAATCCGAAAGTCAGAGAAGAGATAACGGAGATACTTAAGTTCTGGCTTGATAAGGGCGTGGACGGTTTCAGATTTGATGTCTTCAATCTTTATTCCAAGAAACAGCCGATCAGAAGCGAGAGAAATCCTTTCAGATTTCAAAAGGGCGTGCCTTTCTTCGTCGACGGACCGAGGATGCACGAATTCCTCTCGGAACTTAACGAAAAAGCACTGTCGCTTTACGACACATATACGGTCGGAGAGTCTTACATACCGGATGAACTTCACGCTCACCGATACGTGATGGAGGAGTCGGGAGAATTAGATACAATATTCGACTTCGAGCACCTGACCTCGGATAATCTCTTCGGTCTCAAGATGATACCTAAGCCGTTCAGCCTGAAGCGCTTCAAAAGAGGCCTGATAGATCCGCAGCTTCGCTACCACGGCAATGCCTGGAACACGCTGGTGCTTGAAAACCACGACACGAACAGATCGGTCAGCCGCTTTGGCATCAATACAAAAAAGCACCGCTACGAGGCGGCGACCTTCCTGGCTATGGTAACTTTCCTCGGCTGGGGCATACCGTACATATACCAGGGCGAGGAGATTGGGATGACCAATTCGGTATTTGAGAGCCTTGATGATTTTAAGGATCCGGTCTCACACTTCGTCTACGGTATGATGAGGAGGATGCACCTGCCGGATAAAGCGGCGTTATCTATGCTGCGTTGGGCGGCAAGAGACAATGCCAGGACGCCTATGCAGTGGGACGGCAGTGTAAATGCCGGTTTCAACGAGGGCTGTCGGACATGGCAGGGAGTTAACCCGAATTTCAAAGAAATAAATGCGGAAAAGGATATGAATTCCGCAAAATCGATATACAGGTTTTACCAAAAACTGTTGGCGCTTAAGAAAAGCGAGCCGGTACTCATTTACGGAGATAACGTAGAGTATTATCCGGGCAGCGGCAGCATAATCGCATACAGCAGGACGCACGAGGAAAAGAGGTTTTTCCTGATCGGGAACTTCTCCGCGCGGAAGAAGAACTGTGCAATTCCGGGAGACTTCGAGCCGGATGAACTCAGCGTCAGACTTTCAAATTACGACAGAACAATAGTTAACAGAGAACTTACACTCAAGCCATACGAAGCATTATTACTTGAGGAGATTCACTGATTGCGCGCTCGCGAAAAGAATTGGAGGATAATATGAGCATAATGGAATATTTCACACCGACACATGTTTACTTCGGTAAAGGAGCTGAGGAAAAAGCAGGAGAGGTCCTAAAGGCTGAGGGCGCGACAAAGGTGCTCGTGCATTTCGGATCAGGCTCGGTTAAAAAAACGGGACTTCTGGACAGAGTTGAGGCATCCCTCGATGCTGCCGGCATCAAATATGTGGAGCTCGGCGGCGTGGTGCCGAATCCGAGAGTCAGTCTGGCTCGCGAGGGAATTGAACTCTACAAGAGCGAAGGCTGTGACTACATATTGTCGGTCGGTGGCGGCTCCGTGCTGGATAGTGCGAAGTGCATAGGCTACGGCGTGTACGGTGGTGGTGAAGTTTGGGACTTTTATTGCGGCAAACGCGTGCCTGAGGGCAGTGCTCCTATTGGCTGCATACTGACGCTTTCGGCTACGGGTTCTGAGATGAGCGACTCATCCGTAATCACAAATGACGACGGCGAGCCTACATACAAAAGAGGCTGCAACTCGAATTACGGGCGGGTGAGATTCTCGCTTCTGAACCCTGAACTTACATACACTGTATCGAAGTATCAGACGTCATGCGGTGCGGCAGACATCATGATGCATACACTGGAGAGATTCTTCCACAGCGGAGATGGACTGGACTTCACAGACAGCCTCGCATGCGCTCTGCTCAGAGAAGTCATAAAGTGGGCGCCTGTTGCACTTGAAAATCCTGAGGATTATGATGCCAGAGCCAATCTCATGTGGTGCGGCACACTCTCTCACAACGGATTGATGGCAGCAGGAAATGCCACAAAGGGCGACTGGGCGTGCCATCAGATAGAGCATGAACTCTCCGCAGAGTACGATGTAGCGCACGGTGCAGGGCTTGCGGCAATCTGGGCTTCATGGGCCAGATACGTGCTGGACACCGACAGGGCAAGATTTGCCAAACTCGGAGAAGGAGTGTTCGGTGAGAGCGATCCGGAAAAGGCCATCGACAAATTCGAGGAGTTCTTTAAGTCTATCGATATGCCAATCGATATCGCAGGACTCGGACTTAACTTCGATGAGGCGGCCTGCAGGACGGCTGCTCTCGGCGTCACGTTCCAAGACGCACGCACCATAGGAGATTTCAAGGTGCTGAATACCGAGGACATATTCAATATCTACATGATGGCCTCCGGACTGAAATAGATTAGAAAACGAACGGAAACAGATTGCGTGAAAAGAGGGGGAGAAATGAGTAAAGTATTATTGATTAACGGAAGCCCGAAGTCCAATGGCTGCACAGCCACGGCTTTGGAAGAAATGATAAAGACCTTTCACGAGGAAGGTGTAGAGACAGAGTTGATTCAGGTAGGCAATAAAGATATCAGGGGATGTGTTTCTTGCGGATATTGCAACGAAAACGGCAAGTGCGTAGTCGATGACATGGTAAATGAAGTGGCTGCCAGATTTGATGAGTTTGACGGAGTCGTACTCGGGAGCCCTGTATATTACGGTTCCCCAAACGGAACATTGCTGGCGTTTTGCGACAGGCTTTTCTTTAGTGGGGCGCAGGGTGCTTCGCACATGAAGGTAGGTGCATCTGTGGTCAGCTGCAGGAGAGGCGGCAACACCGCAAGTTTCGATGTGCTGAATAAATACTTCACCATCAGCGGCATGGCTGTTGCATCCAGCACATATTGGAATCAGGTACATGGCTTTACTGCCGAGGACGTAAAAAAAGATCTGGAGGGACTCCAGACCATGAGAAACCTCGCTCGCAATATGAGCTTCATGATCAAAGCAATCGCTGACGCAAAGGACAAGTACGGCGCACCAAAACTCGAAAGGGAATTCTTCACCAGCTTTTGCGACGGGAAGTAGAAATTGCATATTCAGAACGACGGAAAGGAGGCCGGGATGAACGAAGATATTAAAAGGCTGAAAGAGATAATTGATTCGAGTAACAATATCGTATTCTTTGGGGGTGCAGGTGTTTCGACGGAAAGCGGCATTCCTGATTTCAGAAGTGCGAACGGATTGTACAATCAGGATCTCGGCAGGACGGTGTCACCTGAAGAGATGATATCGCACACTTTCTATGTGAATCATCCGGAGCAGTTTTTCGAGTTCTACAGGGACAAACTCATATACGAGGATGCCGAACCGAACGCATGCCATAAGGCGCTTGCCGAACTTGAAAGACAGGGTAAGGTAAAAGCTGTAGTTACGCAGAACATCGACGGACTTCATCAGAAAGCCGGCAGCAAGGTCGTGTGGGAACTTCACGGTTCCACGCTGAGAAACTATTGTGAAAAATGCGGTGCATATTACGATCTCAGTAAGGTCACAGGCACGGACGGAGTGCCGACCTGTGATAAGTGCGGAGGCAGGGTCAAGCCCGATGTGGTGCTTTATGAAGAGGGGCTTGACAGCGACGTCATAGACGGAGCCGTCCGTGCCATATCCGAAGCAGACACTCTGATAGTTGGCGGCACAACGCTTATTGTCTATCCGGCAGCAGGACTCATTCACTATTTCAAGGGAAAACACATAGTGCTCATCAACATGAGCGCCACAAGTGCAGACAGTTCAGCTGATTTAGTGATACGCGAGCCGATAGGAGAGGTGTTTGCAGAATTGATGAAATGACAGATGCAATAAATGACCTTCTAGAGTCAGATTCTTGATCCAGCTCAAGGAGGTCATTTGTTTTTTTGTTTTAAGTATGCTCGATTAAAAGGAATCTTTTTCTTTAGCTCAGCTGTACGGAAGCAGCTTCGTCAGGGAAGAAGTATGCTCCGAGGTCGTGAATGTTGTGGGATGTATATTCACTGAGCACACGACCTTCAAACTGATATGTTCTGATGTAGCGCTTTCCGTCTACGGTGCTCCACTGCTCCATGTCCCAGGTAAGATATCCGACATCATCGCTTTTCTTTTCCTTAAGGATGAGGTCCACCTGTCTTCCTTCTTTCATCTTTTCGATAAGATCATCTCGTGTAAGATCAAGTTCTTCGTTATTGACTATATCTTTAACTTTCATCAGTTTACCTCCGAATATGAGATTGCATAGTTTTTTAAGTTGCAAGGAAATTATAACATAAATACATTTAATATGAACTTAAAAAGGCGCATTAATGCGCTCCTCTGAAAGCAACTAGGCAATTACAGATTAATGGGGGTGCAGACTGTGTCTGCGCCTTTATTATCTTGGATGTGGTAGTATGCGTAATCTTCAGGAGAAAGCCCGCTTTTTTCTTTGAAAATCTGCTCGGCCTGCTCGCGTTTGTCCGGACGTATGCGAACTGAGATGCCGCAAGATGCCGAGATGAATCTCGGCACCGGCATGATAGATACCTCTGCCGGTTTCAACAGATTCTCTGTTGAAATTGCGGCATGTGTCGATTCAAAAGTTAATAAATAGTATTCTGCCATATGCTCATTGTACATAAAACGGCGGGCTCCTGCGAGCCCGCATTTGTTTTTGACCTACAGTTTGATAACTTTGCTGACTTCCTGCATAGCTCCGAGGATGTCATACATATTGCTGACAGTGCCGACTTTGAGCTCATCTGTGAGTCCGTAGAAGTTGAGACATGTACCGCACACCAGGACCTGAGTTCCCT
>JAFREV010000005.1 GCA_017434685.1 Mogibacterium sp. | reverse complement strand
TATAATATACTCCTCTGGGAGTATAAATTCAAAGTAATTGTGCCGGCAGCATTTACTGAGGGTGATAAGGATGCTAAAATGTTTTCCGGATTGTAACAGCTGCAATGGCGTTACCGAAATAAAGAGAGTATTGTTCGAAAGGAGAATAAATAATGAGAGTAGTCATCCAGGACGATTATGAGAAGATGAGCAAGTGGGCTGCAGATTATATTGCAGAAAAGATCAACAACCACAAAGAAGACAGACCGTTCGTACTCGGACTCCCAACGGGATCGTCCCCGATCGGCGTATATAAGAACCTTATCGCGAAAAACAAGGCCGGCGAGGTTTCGTTCAAAAACGTTGTCACATTCAACATGGACGAGTATCTCGGACTTCCTCATGAGCACGACCAAAGCTACTGGTATTTCATGCATGACAATTTCTTCGATCACCTTGTAGACATGAATCCTGCAAACATCAACATCCTCAACGGAATGACAGATGATCCTGAAGGTGAGTGCGCAAGATACGAAGAGAAGATCGCTTCTTACGGCGGCATCGACCTCTTTATGGGCGGCATCGGAGTAGACGGACACCTTGCTTTCAACGAGCCTTTCACCTCGCTCACATCGCGCACAGGAGTCAGAGACCTCACAACTGATACAAGAATAGTCAACTCGAGATTCTTCGGAAATGATCCTGAAGCAGTACCTGCTCAGGCTCTGTCCGTAGGAATCGGCACAGTCACAGATGCGAAAGAGGTCCTCGTTCTCATCAGCGGCCACAACAAGGCAAGAGCTATGGCAGCTGTAGTTGAGGGCGGAGTCAGCCAGAAGTGGACATGCTCGGCACTCCAGCTGCACAATGGTGCGATCATCGCCTGCGATGAAGAAGCATGCGGAGAGCTTATGGTAGATACATACAAGTATTTCCTCGATATCGAGAAAAAGGAGAGACTGTAATGGGAAAATATTTCGGAACAGACGGCTTCCGCGGTGAGGCTAACAAGAATCTGACGTTTGACCATGCTATCAAGATCGGCCGCTATCTCGGCTGGTATTACGGCAAGAGACTTGACCGTAAGGCAAAGGTGGTCATCGGAAAGGACACCAGAAGATCCAGCTACATGTTTGAGTATGCACTCTGCACCGGCCTCATGGCTTCGGGAGCTGACGCTTACATCATGCACGTAACGACTACACCTTCTGTATCATATATCGCAAGAGTCGATGACTTCGACTGCGGCATCATGATCTCGGCTTCTCACAATCCGTACTATGACAACGGCATCAAGATCGTCAACAACAACGGCGAGAAGATGGATGAGGAGACTCTGCTCAAGATAGAGGCATATCTCGACGGCGAGATGGAAGTTCCGATGGCAGAGCGTGATGAGATCGGACGTACAGTTGACTACGTATCCGGACGTAACCGCTATATCGGATACCTTATCTCGATGTCCAAATTTAGCTTCAAGGATGTCAAGGTCGGCCTCGATGTTGCCTATGGTGCAGCATGGTCTATCGCGAAGGGTGTATTTGACGCTCTCGGCGCAAAGACTTATGTAATTAATGATGAACCTGACGGTTACAATATCAACACCAACTGCGGATCAACACATATCGAGCACCTGCAGAAGTTCGTAGTGGACAAGGGCCTCGACGTCGGATTCGCTTATGACGGTGATGCCGACAGATGCCTCTGCGTAGATGAGAAGGGCAATGTTGTGACCGGAGACCATATCCTTTACATATACGGAACTTATATGAAAGACAGAGGCAAGCTCCTAAATAACAAGGTCGTTACGACTGTAATGTCAAACTTCGGCCTTTATAAGGCTCTCGATAAAGCCGGCATCGATTATGAACAGACCAAGGTCGGCGACAAATATGTCTATGAGAACATGGTTCAGAACGGCCACCGTATCGGCGGAGAGCAGAGCGGACACATCATCTTTACCAAGTACGCCACAACGGGCGACGGCATCCTCACATCGCTCAAGCTGATGGAGGCAATGCTTGCAAGAAAGAAGAAGATGAGCGAACTCGCAGCTCCTGTAGTGTTCTATCCGCAGGTGCTGAAGAACGTCAGAGTAAAAAGCAAAGAAGAGTGCATGAACGATCCTGACGTACTGGCTGCTGATCAGGCTGCAAAGAAGGCGCTCGGTGACAAGGGCCGTACGCTGCTGCGTGAATCAGGCACAGAGCCTGTAGTGCGCGTAATGGCAGAAGCACCGTCCGAAGAAGAGTGCGAGAAGTACGTTGATCAGATCATCGACGTGATCCGTGAAAAGGGACATCTCGTAGACTAGGAGGCATAAATGTATACGATAAATGATCTGTATGATCTTGATCATACTCTGGCTAAGGATTATCTTTCTCAGTTCACATATCCATGGGAAGCACTGAAGGGCATCAAGGACTTCATCCTTGAGCTCGGTCCGACCCTCGATCCGGAAGAATATGAAGAGGTCAGCGAAAACGTCTGGGTCCACAAGACGGCAAAGGTGTTCCCAAGTGCCTATCTTGGTGCTCCGTGCATCATCGGACCTGAGACGGAGGTAAGGCACTGTGCATTTGTAAGAGGTTCGGCACTTGTCGGCCGCAAGTGCGTGGTAGGCAATTCTGTTGAGCTGAAGAACGTTATCCTGTTCGATAATGTACAGACTCCGCATTACAACTATGTAGGCGACTCGATACTCGGACATTACAGCCATATGGGAGCCGGTTCCATTACATCTAATGTGAAGGCTGACAAGAAGCTGGTCGTAGTGCATAACGGTACTGAGCAGATCGAGACAGGCATCAAGAAGTTCGGCGCTATGCTCGGCGATCATGTCGAAGTTGGCTGCAATGCGGTGCTCAATCCGGGTACTGTCATCGGACGTAATTCAAACATCTATCCGACGACATGTGTAAGAGGCGTTATTCCTGAAAACAGCATCTGCAAAAATAGCGGAGATGTAATTGAAAAAAGATAAAAAATAATATGCGGACGGCACGGAAATGGACATACCTCCATGGATGTGCCGGCCTTTTTTTATGGTATAATAATCTCGGTAAGATTGATTGCGACAACATAAGGGGATTCAGTTATGAGAAAGACTAAGATCGTATGTACCATGGGCCCTAGGGAGTCCGATGAGAAGATCCTCGCTGAACTTGCGAAAGAAATGGATGTTGCCAGATTCAACTTTTCGCATGGAACTCACGAGAGCCATCTCGAAATGCTGACGCGAGTCAGAAAAGCTGCAAAGGAAGCAGGCAGACCTATAGCCATGCTTCTCGATACCAAAGGACCGGAGATCCGCACCGGACTGCTTGAAGAGCACAAAAGTGTAAAGCTGTTAAAGGGCGGCGAAGTTGCTATTTCATATGCTGAGGACCCGGCTGCAGAGGGCAATGCCGAACATCTTTATGTTACTTATGCAGGCATTGCGGATGACCTTTCCCCGGGAGATACAGTACTGATAGATGACGGAGCTATTGAGCTCAAAGTTGAATCTGTCGCAGGAGGAGTGCTGAAATGCCGCATAATCAACGGCGGTGTTGTTTCCGAAAGAAAGGGTGTAAATCTGCCGGGCATAAAGGTAGGATTGCCTGATCTTACTGAGAAAGACTACGAAGACATCAAATTCGGCCTTGAAAATGAGTATGATTTCATCGCTGCTTCTTTCGTAAGAAATGCAGGCACGATCAACAAGATACGCAAGCTTGCGGAAGAATACGGTTCACGCATCAAGATCATAGCTAAGATCGAGTCCGGAGAAGGAATTGACAATCTTGAGGAGATCATAGATGCAGCAGACGGCGTCATGGTTGCAAGAGGAGACCTCGGAGTCGAGGTGGAAGCCAGGATGATCCCGCAGCTGCAGCGCGAAATGATCGCCAGATGTAATGAAAAGGGCAAGATAGTCATTACGGCTACACAGATGCTCGATTCAATGATGCGCAATCCGCGCCCTACCAGAGCTGAGGTAACGGACGTCGCAAATGCTGTATATGACGGTTCTGATGCTGTTATGCTTTCAGGCGAGACTGCAAGCGGAGAGTACCCGGTCGAGGCGCTTAAGATGATGGCCTCAATAACTGAGTATACGGAGCAGTTTGCGGTAAATCATCATATCCTTAAGGATACGGATAAGGCTTCCATATCAAGCACAACGTGCATGGCTGCCGTGACCGCTGCAAAGGAGCTTAAGGCACGAGCTATTCTGGCTCCTACTTCATCGGGATCGACAGTAATACAGGTATCGAAGTGCAGACCTGATTCCGACATATATGCGTTTTCTCCGGAACCGATGGTCGTAAGGCAGATGAACCTGCTCTGGGGAGTAAAACCTATGCTGTCTGACAGGGCACATTCCACTGATGAGCTCATGGAGGACTGCCTGGAGATCATGAGAGAGAAAGGGATGTCTGCAAGAGGAGACATCATGGTGTTCATCGCAGGTGTAGTCAGAGGAAGACACAGCTATCAGAGGTCTGAGACCAACACTATGAAAATAATAGAGATATAAATTAAGTATGATACAGCCGCCTAAAAAGGGCGGCTGTATTATTGAAGTGAATAACCGCTGGTGATAAAATCATAAGGTCAGCAATTTTGTATAAATACCACAAGGGTGAGAAGGGAAGAAACAATGAGTACAGAAAGAAGAGTAGGTACAGTTTCACGCGGCATAAGATGCCCGATATTCCGTGAGGGAGATGACCTGGCGCAGATGGTCGTTGACAGCGTGCTCGAAGCAGCGGCTTCCGATGACGGATTCGACGTAAGGGACAGAGATGTGGTCTGCATCACAGAATCAGTCGTGGCAAGATGCCAGGGCAATTACGCAGGCGTTGAAGACATCGCAGCAGACGTCAAAGCAAAGCTCGGCGGCAAGACTGTCGGCGTTATCTGGCCTATACTTTCGAGAAACAGATTTGCCATCTGCCTCAGAGGAATCGCTATGGGATCGGAGAAGGTCGTTCTCATGCTCAGCTATCCTTCTGACGAGGTAGGCAATGCGCTTCTCACCATGGATCAGATAGATGAGTCCGGAATCAATCCGTACAGCGATGTTCTCACTGAAGAAAAGTACAGAGAGCTTTTCGGAGAGAACAAGCATCAGTTTACGGGTGTTGATTACGTATCATATTACGGCGACCTGATAAGAGAAGCAGGCGCTGAGGCTGAGATCATCTTCGCGAACCACGCAGAGGAGATCCTCAACTATACAGAGAATGTCATCAACTGCGATATACACACGCGCGCCCGCACCAAGAGGATACTCAAGGCAAAGGGAGCCAATGTGTACGGACTTGATGAGATCCTGAACGCACCTGTTAACGGCAGTGGATACAATGAGGACTACGGTCTGCTCGGCTCCAACAAAGCGACAGAGAATACAGTAAAGCTTTTCCCGAGAGAAGCTCAGAACATCGTTGATACCATCCAGACAAAGATGCTCGAGAAGACAGGCAAGTGCGTAGAGGTAATGATCTACGGAGACGGAGCTTTCAAGGATCCTGTCGGAAAGATCTGGGAGCTTGCTGACCCTGTAGTATCACCATTCTATACACCAGGCCTCGAGGGCACACCGAACGAGCTGAAACTCAAGTACCTCGCAGACAACGACTTTGCAAACCTGACCGGCGAGGAGCTCAGAGAGGCGATCTCCAAAGCTATCGCCGACAAGCCTCAGGAGAGTCTGGTGGGCAATATGGTGTCAGAAGGTACAACACCGAGGCGCCTGACTGATCTGATCGGATCTCTCTGCGACCTCACATCAGGTTCGGGAGACAAGGGCACCCCGGTCGTCTACATCCAGGGTTACTTCGACAATTACACAACAGGCAAATAGACACATGCCATGTAACGGATCCTTCGGGATCCGTTTTTTATGTTAACTGAAGGTGTCATGTATGTTAGAATGAAGAGCGTAGGCTAAAATTGATTAAGGAAACAGATTGAGACATGAACTATAAAGAATTAAGCGAACTTATTTATCCTTCAATGGAGTATACTCCTGAAGATTACGAAGCAATGTATCCTCAGAGGGACCTTCCTGATGGAGCAATGGTCACAAGGCTCGGCCCGAGTCCTACAGGCTTCATCCATCTCGGCAATCTCTACGGAGCCTTCGTAGACGAGAGGCTGGCACACCAGAGCGGCGGAGTATTCTTTCTGAGAATAGAGGATACTGATGACAAACGCTATGTTGAGAACGCTGTGGAGACTATCATCGGCTCCCTCGACTTCTTCGGCATCCGCTTCGATGAAGGCGTGACCGGGACGGGAGACACAGGTAACTACGGCGACTACACACAGAGCCACCGCGGTGAGATATACCGTACTTACGCCAAGCGCCTCCTGGAGGAGGGCCTGGCTTATCCGTGTTTCCTTACCGAAGAGGAGATCGCGGAAATCAGAGAAAAGCAGGAGAGCGAAAAGATCGCTCCGGGGATCTATGCCGGCTGGTCCAAATACAGGGACTGGGACAAAGATGAGGCTGTAGAAGCTGAAGTGATCTCGAAGATAAAGGCGGGCGAACCTTTTGTAATAAGGCTTAAATCGCGCGGCGTTCCTAACGCCTCAGCAGAAGAGACCGCAAGACATACCGTGAATGACGCGATACGCGGCGAGCTCTCTGTGCCTGATAATTTCCTGGATGTGGTCATCATAAAGCAGACAGGCATCCCTACATACCATTTCGCACATGTAGTTGACGACCATCTGATGCGCACGACACATGTCGTGAGAGGCGAGGAGTGGCTGCCATCACTTCCGATACACGTGGAGCTGTTCGAAGATCTCGGATGGGATCTTCCGGTTTACTGCCATACAGCACAGCTCATGAAGATCGGAGAGGACGGAAACAAGCGTAAGCTCTCAAAGCGCAAAGACCCTGAGCTCTCGCTCGACTTCTACCGCAGAGAAGGTTACCATCCTGCAGCAGTAAGGGAATACCTGCTCACGATACTCAACTCGAATTACGAGGAGTGGCGCATAGAGAATCCGGACGCTCCGGCTGAGGATTTCAGGTTTACGACAGAGAAGATGTCGAGCAGCGGAGCTCTTTTCGATCTCAACAAGCTCAATGACGTCAGCAAAAACACATTGCTGCATATCGATGCTCACGAACTGGCCGGGTGGCTGAAGTCGTGGTCAGATGAATTTGCACCTGAGTACGGCTACATGTTTACAGACATGGATCATCTTGCGGAGATACTCGATCTCGGCAGGCATGATGCGCGCCCGAGAGCAGACCTCGTGTATGCAAGGCAGATAATGGACTTCATCAGTTACTTCTTCGATGAGTCCTTTGAGATCGAGGATGAATATCCTGAAGAAGCTGCGGCGGATGCAAATGAGATCCTCAAGGCGTACCTCGAATCTTACGATCACTCCGATGACAACGGGCAGTGGTTCGATAAGATCAGAGAGATCTCCGTATCGCTCGGATATGCCGCTAAACCTAAGGACTTCAAAAAGAACCCTGATGACTACAAGGGGCATGTGGGACATGTAAGTACCGTGATCAGGATAGCACTGATGGGGCGCGCACAATCCCCGGACGTATGGGCGATCCAGCAGATCATGGGCGAAGATATGGTACGCGCACGCATAGGCGCAGCATTAAACTGATAATTAGGAGAATGTCAATGGAACCGATTTTAGTAATTATGGCTGCCGGAATGGGCAGCAGATACGGCGGCAACAAACAGCTGGATAAGATAACTGAACAGGGCGACATCATAATGGATTTCAGCCTCTATGATGCTTACCAGGCAGGCTTTCGCAGAGTGTGCTTTATCATAAAGCATGATTTTGAAGATGTTTTCAAAGAGCATATTAAAAACGGAGCTGGAAGAAAGTACGAAGTGTATTATGCTTTCCAGGAAGTCTCGGACCTTCCTGAGGGATTCAGTCTCCCTGAAGGCCGTACAAAACCATGGGGAACCGGTCAGGCTGTGCTTTCGGCACGAAACATCATAGATGCTCCGTTTGCAGTCATCAATGCAGACGATTATTACGGCAAGGAGGGATTCAAAAAGATCTATGAATTCCTTACAACAAAGGCTGATGCATCTCACAACTGCATGGTGGGCTTTGAAGTCGAGAAGACACTTTCGGAGAACGGCACTGTATCGAGAGGGATCTGCCAGGCCAAAGACGGCATGCTGACTGATATCGTTGAGCATCTGAAAGTGGGAAGAGAACCTGACGGTACAGTAACGGATACCAAGGAAGACGGAAGCAAGGAGGTAATATCTCCTGATTCTCCGGTTTCGATGAATCTCTGGGGATTCGGCCTCGAGTATATGGAGGTCCTGAAAGCCGGATTCGTAAAGGCGCTCGAGAAGATCATGGCAGAGAACCCGGTGAAGGGCGAGTATTACATCCAGACACCTATAAATCAGCAGATTGCAGACGGAAGCGCTACATACGAAGTGCTGACATCATCCGACAAGTGGTTCGGTGTCACTTATAAAGAGGACAAGCCTGAAGTGGTAGCAAAGTTTGCGTCCCTGAAGGCCGACGGTACGTATCCGATGGATCTCTGGAAGTAAGATATTAAATGTAATATGGGGAATTATGGCGCGGTCATTGTTGATTGCGCCATCTTTTTTTGATTTTGCTTGGTTGGAACGCCAAAAAACGCAAAAAACAAGCTTCTACAGCATTGACTGAAAAAGTGTATGAGATTATAATCGATATGATTTTTGTTTAGCAAACATATTGAAATATCAAGTAAGAGAAGGTCGTTGACCGCTTAAGCACGGCGGACCAGAGACCAAAAGAAGAAGGGAAAAAACATGAAAGGTAATTTGATAATTGGACAGTCCGGCGGACCGACCGCCGTCATCAATTCCAGCCTTGCAGGAGTTATCAAGGCATGCTGGAAATATGGCATCAGACGCATCTACGGAATGCATTACGGTATTGAAGGCTTTCTGAACGAGGATATCGTAGACATAGAAGACTATATAACGAGCGGACAGGATCTTTCCCTGCTCAAGAGAACTCCATCTTCATTCCTCGGTACATGCCGTTACAAACTGCCGCCAATCGAAGGTAATGAGAAACTGTACGAGAAGATCTTTGACATTCTCGACAAGAAAAACATCGAGTATTTCCTTTACAACGGAGGAAACGATTCGATGGATACCATAAAGATGCTTGCTGATTATGCAGAATCACATCAGAAGAAGCAGAAGTTCATGGGCATCCCGAAGACCATCGATAATGATCTTCCGATGACCGACCACTGCCCTGGATACGGTTCAGCTGCGAAGTATATCGCAACTTCGATGAAAGAGATCATCAGAGACAATGAGAGCTATGGAGTATCCAAGCCGACGATCTGCATCGTTGAGATCATGGGACGTCATGCAGGCTGGCTCACAGCTGCAGCTGCACTTTCGAAAGACATCGACTGCTCAGGTCCTGACCTGATCTATCTGCCTGAAGTTACTTTCGATATCAATGACTTCATTGAGAGAATAAAGAAACTCGCAAAGACCAAGAAGTCGGTCGTTATAGCTGTATCCGAAGGACTCAAGACTGCTGACGGCAAGTTCGTTTGCGAACTCGGAACGGTAAATGATCACGTAGATGCTTTCGGACACAAGCAGCTCGCAGGTACTGCGGCATATCTTGCCAGTCTCGTAACACAGCAGACAGGACTCAAGTCCCGTTACATCGAGTTCTCATCGCTCCAGAGATGCGCTGCTCATCTTGCTTCGAGAAGCGATTCTGACGAGGCATACAATGTCGGATACTTTGCTGCAAAGGCTGCATTCGAAGGTAATTCCGGCAAGATGGTAACCATCAAGGTCGACAGCAGGGAGCCATATGTAGAAACATATGACATGTTCGACATCCATGAAGTGGCAAACGTTGAGCGCAAGGTGCCTCTTGACTGGATAACCAACGACGGCACATATGTCAGC
>JAFREV010000038.1 GCA_017434685.1 Mogibacterium sp. | reverse complement strand
TGATGTCTGTTCCGTATGCTTTGCTGATGTCTTTGCCCGATATTACTATCATCTAAAACTCCAGTCCCGGCACTGCGTCCAGGTCAAATCCGCTGCTCTCACCTGCGAGATGAGCATAATATGCGGAAGATGCTATCATGGCTGCATTATCCGTGCACATAACGGGGCTTGGCTTTATGATTGAAATCCCGTGCTTTGACGCCTTTTCCTCCATTAGTTCTCTGAGCCTCGAGTTTGATGCAACTCCTCCCGCCATGACTATCTTGTCTCTATTGAATTCAAGCGCTGCGCTTACGGCCTTGTACGCTATTACCTCGACAACGGCCTCCTGAAATGACGCCGCCACGTCATTTACATTTATCTCTCGTCCGGCCTGGCGTTCGCTGTTCAGATAATTAAGAGCCTGGGTCTTTAGCCCCGAAAAACTGAAATCATAGCTTCCGTCCTCAAGATATACCCTCTTGAAATGTACGGCATCCCTGTCTCCGCTCTTTGCGGCCTTGTCTATCTTGGGTCCTCCGGGATATCCGAGACCTATAACCCTGGCCACCTTGTCAAAAGCTTCGCCGGCAGCATCGTCACGGGTTGATCCGATCTTTTCGCACTTATTATAGTCGGTCACATTGACTATCTCCGTATGTCCTCCGGACACTACAAGCGCCATAAACGGCGGCTCGAGCTCATGATGCTCGGGGTAGTTGGCCGCTATGTGTCCGTGCATGTGATTTACTCCGACGAGAGGAATGTCCAGGGCAAACGCCATCGTCTTGGCTGCCGCAACTCCGATGAGAAGCGCTCCGACCAGTCCCGGTCCGTACGTCACTCCGATGAGATCGATTTCCCCGGCACTTACGCCTGCATCGCTCAATGCCTTATCCATTACATCATTTATCCGTTCGAGATGCTTTCTTGATGCTATCTCCGGAACCACGCCGCCGTAGTTGGTATGAATGTCAATCTGCGAGCTGATTACATTGCTCATGACAAATCTTCCGTCCGCAACCACTGATGCGGCGGTCTCATCACAGCTTGTTTCTATTCCGAGCGTCAGAAATTTTCCGTCTTTCATTCGTATATTACTGCGTGCCTTTAGGTTGACAAATAAACTTTATTGGACATTCATATCTATTGTGATTTCTCCGAGCACTTTATCCATAAGAACTGCGTCCTCGGATCCTTTTGCATAATAGCCGGGCCTTGTTCCCACCTTTCTGAATCCCATTTTTTCATAAAGGACCATCGCGGCTTCATTACCCGCTCTTACCTCCAGCGTTATGATTCTGAGCCCGAGCTCCTCGCTCTTTCGGACCATATGATCAAGCAATGCTTCTCCTATGCCCTGCTTTCTGAACTCCGGGGCCACAGCGATATTATATATCTGGGACTCTCCCTTTATGATGCGCATGTCTGCATAACCTGCTCTCTCGTCTCCGATGAGAGCGACTGCAACATAAATACTGCCGTCATCCGATGTGACATCCTTTGCAATCTCATCTGCGCTCCACGGAGAATCAAACGAATCTCTTTCTATCCTGGCCAGCGCCGGCACATCATACAATTTAGCCTGTCTTATTTCGATATTTTGCATATTTTGTCGCTCAGCGTCCCTTCTTTAAGCTTTTGCTCAGCCTCGGCGAGCCTCATATATTCGGGCATCAGTTCATCATAGCTCATGACTTTCCCGGCTTTGGCACGCGCATATGCCAGAGCCGCAACCGTAGATGCATTCTGGTATCTTATCTCTGGGGGTGCATACAGCGTGGATGCTCCCGATCTGTATTCCGAGATAATATCTTCATATGCATCGATGCCGTCACCTGCGAAGTAAACCGAATCACAGTCTTTCAGGAGCTCAAGAAATTCTTCTATCATGTACTGCTTTTCTTCGAGCAACACTTCCATGCTGCCGTCTGAGCGCTTCTTCCATGCTCCCGCATACACCTGATGCCTCCTCGCATTTATTATGACTGCCACCGCATCGCAGCCTGCATCAGATGCAGCAAGCGATGCTTTGAGGGCCATCGCTTCAAGCGATGAAACGGATATGCATGGGATATTAAGAAACTGCGAAAGCGTCCTGGCTGCGGTCACGCCTATTCTTATGCCCGTGAACGAACCCGGTCCGACGGACGCGGCGACATGCGTCAGCTCATTTTTGCTGATTCCGGCATCACAAAGAGCCTCATCGGCGAGGCCGATGATCCCTCTTAAGTGATTCATCTCCTGATCGCCCGATGCGCTGTGTATGATTCCGTCATCCGCTATGACGGATGCCGATCCGTATTTTCCTGTTGTTTCAAGTGCGAGTATCTTCATTTCTATAAAATCTCTGCGATGCGTTCGCTTTCGCTTTCACCATATTCGAGGCATATTGCCAGTGAATCTCCCGGCAGGACGTCTGCTGTTTTGTCAGCCCACTCTATCACGCACAGTCCGTCTCCGTCCAGCATGTCTTCGGCACCTGTATCCAGGAGCTCTTCTCCGCTTTCCAGTCTGTATACATCGAAGTGGTAGAGCGGCATCCTCCCGCTTTTGTATTCCTTTACGATGGTGAACGTAGGGCTGCTTATCTGTTCGCGCACACCAAGCCCTTCGGCGATATATCTCGTAAGAGCGGTCTTTCCGGTTCCGAGATCGCCGATGAGCGCGACTACGTCGCCGGGCTCAGCAGCCTCAGCAATCCTGAGCCCCAGCGTGCGCGTATCGTCTTCCGTATTAAGCTTGAGTTTTCCTTTTTCTATATCTTTCATCTCGCATCCTTTAAGGATTCTCTGTGTAAGAAGCCTGAAAGTTTTTTGTAAACTAGGAATGTTGCCAAGGAATTCAATCCTGCTTTGAGCAAGTTAAACGGAATAATGATAGGCACTATCATCTTTATGACATCGCGTATATCGCCTCCCATAAATAAAGGGGTCAGAAGCAAATTCATTATACACATAACGACAGTGGCAATCAGAACTCCTATGATAAGTGCTGTTGCTGCATTCTTTTTTGTTTTGTTTCTCTTGTAAATAGTCCCTATCGTAACTGCTACCAAGCCGGTGGCGATGAAGTGCATCAAGAATCCTATTATTCCGTTGCCGCCCATCATAAAGGCCTGTATGAAGCAAACCACAAAGGTTACGATTAATCCGGCAATAGGTCCGTAGGCAAACGATGTTATATAAATCGGAATATCTGCCGGGTCATACTCCAGGAACGGAGCCGGCGGAAACGGTATCCTGATAAACAAGAGAACAACCGAAATGGCTGTCATCATTGCCAGTTTGGCTATAGCAGCCGATGAATATTTAGTGTTTGTGTTCATAACATATTCCTCCTTTTCACATCATGAACGGTGGAATCTGTCAGGCATTAATAATGACCTTGAGTCAGTCAAGGCCATTCATTACAAAGTGTTAACCATGTAGTGTTTCTTTCATCCGGACTATACCGTCGGTACCTGATTCTCACAGGTTCAGCCATTTGGCTCGCGGACTTACGCAAAGCGATCACCGCCGGTGTGGACTTTCACCACGCCCTGAAACAGATTGAGTTGTTTGATTTCGCTATTCGGATGCTTCCTCAAAGCATAGCGCATAGAGTGCTCTCGCGTAGATCTTAGCCATTTTCATAAGCGAGTCTGCGCTGAGTTTTTCGTTCGCCTGATGCATGGTGTTTTCATCATCCGGGAACTCCGCTCCGAAAGCGAGTATATTATTCATCATCTTGGCGTATGTACCGCCGCGAATGACCATAGGTTTTGCATCGGCATCGCCCGTCTCGTCCTTGTATGCCTGCATGAGTTTGATGACCATAGGATCGT
Source organism: Mogibacterium sp. (assembly GCA_017434685.1). Classification (GTDB taxonomy): domain Bacteria; phylum Bacillota; class Clostridia; order Peptostreptococcales; family Anaerovoracaceae; genus Crickella. Next base: position 1,859 of record JAFREV010000038.1, on the reverse strand, counting down.
CAGGCTCCATGTAGATAGCGGGCTGCACCATTCTGGTGACTATGCCGACCGGCGCATCTCCGAGTTCCTGCTGAACTCTCTCGAGCACGTCTTCGTCTGAATATGTGACCGGAAATCTGATGTTGACCGTAACGGTCGCAATATCCTCGTTTATATTAACGAGTCCGACGTTAAAAATCAATGGTCCGGAGACCTCATCGGATAATTCGCATCCCATCCTCTCTCCGTGGAGATCGAATCCGATGTGATTGTTATAGAAATCTATGAAATCGTTGAGTTCCTCTGAGGCAAATCCTATCCTGCCGAGGAATTCAAACAAAATGCTCGCTGCGTTAAGCCCGAGATCCGGATGAGCACCGTGTGCTGCTTTTCCCGTAGCCTCTATGACCAGAGCAGCGCCTTGTTTCCTGCTGCTTATTTCATAGCCAGACTCTTCCCTGTATGCACTGACCTTTTCGGCAATCTCATCGAAATTGGCTTTGTCTCCGGAGATTACCGCTTTGGCTTTCTCAGGCACCGCGTTGTGGGCTGTTCCTGCCTCGAACTTGGTGAGCCTGAGTTCTTCCTTGGCACGTCTTGAAGAGAACTTCTGAGCAAGTTCGAATACCACTATTCCGAGTTCGCCGTTTACAAGCGGGAAATTCCCGTCGGGAGTGAACCCCATCTTCGGATGTCCGAAGTTCTCTGTGTAGTGATCTACGCTTGTCGGGCCTGTCTCCTCGTCAAGTCCGAGTACTAGCCTGATAGGCATATGCGGCACCAAACCTTCATCTTTAAGAGCCTTCATCGCATAAAGTGATGCAACCACAGGGCCTTTGTCATCGGAAGTTCCTCTTCCGTAGAGGAATCCGTCTTTTTCAATCATCTCAAAAGGGTCATTATCCCAGCCCGTTCCGACCGGAACGACATCAAGGTGACCGACAACTCCGAAGTATCCGTCAGCTCCGGAATTATCCTCTGCAGGGAACTCTATGTGTCCTGCGTAATTATCATCGTTATGCACTTCAAAGCCCAGTCTTTCACCCTCTGAGAGCATGTGAAGCAATGCATCATGGACTCCGCGTCCGTAAGGCATGAGTTCGCCTTCCGCTGTCCTGGTCGGCTCTCCGCCCACGCTCGGCTTTGAAATCGACTCTTTGAGAGTCTTCAGCATATCCTCTTTGTATATATCAAGTCTCTCAAGATATCCCATACTATTTTTCCTTTTGCTGTTCTTCCTGCTTTACTTCCTGTTGTTCTTCGATATCCTGAAGCGCCTTGCTCTTGGCTTCGCTCTCGCAGATATATTCATTTACAGGCTTTCCGTCCTTAAGTGTCGAAAGGGTAACAGATCTTATTACGTTTCCGCTGCTGTCAAATGAGAACGCTCCTGTTGAGCATTTCAAATCCGAAAGCTCCATAAGTGCGTTTCTGACATCCGGGCCTTCGAGCGTTTTTGCATTGTGAATCGCATTAATCATAATCAGATACGCATCATATCCGAGTGCTGCGTTGTATGTCGGCACATCGTCGCTCCCGTATCTGTTGGCATATTCTATCTGGAATCTCTGAGCTTCTTCTGTTATAGAGTCCGATGTTGAATTTGTGCCGGTGAGCACGGACTCATACGGAAATACTATATTTATGTCCGGATGCTTTTCCATCATTTTTATGAAGGCTTCATCTCCCCAGTTTCTGTGACCAAGGAAAGTGATATTAGTCATATTTAAATCCTCAACCAAACCGAAGAACATATCCATATTCTCAGTTCCGAGAGGTGCAAAGCAAACATTTACGCCGTTGATTTGGAGATACTTCAGCGCGTTTTTCATCTCCGCTTCAGTCGGCATTATCTCAGTTTGGTATTTTATAACATTTTT
>JAFREV010000037.1 GCA_017434685.1 Mogibacterium sp. | reverse complement strand
TAAGACAAAAGCAACTGCAGTATAGGAAAAATGACACATAAAATAAAAGAACAAGATATTATAAAACTGTTTCCGAAGAGACCTGCAGAATGCAATAAAGGCAACTTCGGATATGTGGCCCTGATTGGCGGCTCTATAGAGTACAGCGGGGCTATCAGGCTCGCCGCAATGGCAAACTCCGCTATGAGATCGGGGGCCGGGGTCGCATCGGTGGCGGCGCCGCGTACGATTTGCCCTGTCATCGCAGAGCAGATACTCGAGGCGACACTTATTCCTTTGGATGATGACAAAGGGAGGCTCGTTTTTAATGAGGATGAGTTCAAAGCCATATGCAGGCGCTATGACAGCATCGCTTTCGGCATGGGAATTGCCATGACAGAGGAGACTGTTAAGGCTGTGCGCTATCTGCTTAAGAGTTACGATAAGATACTTATCGTTGATGCGGACGGTCTCAATGCGATGTCTGAACTGGACAAGGATTTGATTAGAAATACTAAGGCCGAGCTTGTGCTTACGCCTCACATCAAAGAGTTTTCAAGGCTTTCAGGCATGAGCGTGAATGAGATTAAAAGCGATCCGGAGGCTGCTGCATGCAGGCTGGCTGACGAACTCGGCGCCACCGTGCTTTTGAAAGGAAGCACCACTTATGTGGCGGGGCCTTCGGAGAACGGCAGTCAGAATATATTGTGCACAGACAGAGGCTGCCCCGGCATGGCGACCGCAGGAAGCGGAGACGTTTTGTCCGGAATCCTGTCTGCAATATGTGTCAACGCGGACGATCTCGTGATGGCTGTTGCCGCAGCTGCATATATAAACGGCGCTGCGGGTGAGCTCGCAGAGAGCAGGCATAGTGACGTGACCATGACCGCATCGGACACCGCATCGTGCATAGCCGAGGTTTTAGAAGGGCTAATCGGAGCAAGATAAAACAAGATATATACAAGACACAAGTTGACATAAACAAGATATAAAATGAGAGATCTCTATTACGAAAGCACAATCCACAAACAAATAAGAGAGAAGAGAGAAGACCGCAAAGAACGCATCAGGCAGGATATGGAGAAGTACGGTAGCGAGGTACTCGAATCCGATGAGATGAAGCAGGCGTTTGAGCAGACTCATCACAAACTTGCGACGGTCGGAGAGCACACGCTGAGGGTTACGATGTCAAGCGTGATGGTTTGCTATGCTCTTCGCAAACTGAATATAAAGGTCAATATCCCGGCGGTTGTAATCGGTGCTCTTTGCCACGACCTCGGTATGCTGGGAAGAAATGAAAAATATGCATCTTTTAAGGAAAGTAACTCCGGACATCCAAAGGAATCAGTGGAAATTGCCAGGGAACTGGTGGATGAACTTCCCGAAAAGGCAGAGGATATAATTGAAAGACATATGTGGCCGCTCGGTGACAGCAAGGCGCCTAATTCAATTGAAGGAGTCATAGTGTCAGCAGCAGACAAATACAACGCCGTAAAGGATATTGTAAAAGGAAGCGAGATCGAAAGCAAAGAAATCGAAAGCAAAGAAACAGAAGATACCGAGGGAGAAAGGTAGGGGGTTATCGGTATGGATGAGAGAAATGAAGGAGTGGTAAGGCTGGCAAAGCCGCTAAAAAAAGGCATACTCAGGTTGGTGTTCAGCAGATTCATCCTGATAGGGATTTTGCTTGTAGTGCAGATCGGGCTTTTGGTTCTGGCATATTTGTATTTTACCGAGAAACTGCCTGTGCTCCTCCATATACAGTGGATACTCTGTTTTGGCATGATAATCTATCTGTTTAATATCAGTATGGATACATCCGCTAAACTCACTTGGATGCTGTTCATCGGGGTGCTGCCTATAGCGGGCACGGCTATGTTCTGCTGGACGCAGTCCAATATAGGGCACAGGATAGAGACCAGGCTCGTTCAAAAGCAGATAGATAGCACGCGCGATATGCTTAAGCAGCCGGAAAATGTAAAAGAAAAGGTGGCACGCGACGGATCCGGCACGGATGACATCAGCACATATCTGAACCACACGGGATGTTTTCCGCTATATGATAAAACTCAGGTAACATATTTCCCGCTGGGGGAGAAAAAGTTCGAGGCCATGCTCGAGGAACTCGAAAAGGCCGAGAAGTATATTTTCATGGAATATTTCATAATCCAGGAAGGATATATGTGGGGACGCATACTCGATGTCCTGATCAGAAAAGCCTCGGAAGGAGTGGAAGTACGAGTGATGTACGACGGCATGTGTGAGATGTCGACGCTTCCTGCGGATTACTGGAAACTCCTTCAGGCCAAAGGCATACATGCCAAGGCTTTTTCTCAGATAAAACCTCTTGTGTCATCACACTACAACTACCGTGATCACCGCAAAATACTGGTAATAGACGGCAAAGTCGCGTTCAACGGTGGAGTCAATCTCGCCGACGAATACATCAACCGCGTAGTGAGATTCGGACACTGGAAAGATACCGCCGTGATGTTGAAGGGACCGGCGGCAAGGAGCTTTGCCCTCATGTTCCTACAGCAATGGAATCTTAAGGGGGACATGGCGGATTATGAGAAATGGCTCTCGCTTCCGAGTTACGAGGTGGAGGATGCTAACGGCTATGTGCTTCCGTACTGCGATTCTCCGCTAGACCAATACAAGGCAGGAGAGGCCGTTTATATGGATGTGCTCTACCGAGCGACAGACTATGTCCACATCATGTCTCCTTATCTTATACTCGACGGAGAACTTGAAACCGCTCTTTGCTTTGCCGCCCAGCGCGGAGTGGATGTTAAACTGATACTGCCGGGAATTCCGGATAAGAAGATTGCATATGCCTTGGCAAAGACGCATTACAAAACCTTGCATGAAGCGGGCGTAAAGATATATGAGTATACGCCGGGCTTTGTACATGCTAAAGTGTTCGTAAGCGATGATATCAAAGCCATAGTCGGCACT
>JAFREV010000036.1 GCA_017434685.1 Mogibacterium sp. | reverse complement strand
GTCTTCGTATTCGTCTGTCTGTTCTGTCATTACGGCGTTATGCACATTCGGATCAAAGTCTTCACCGAGAGCCTCTATTTCTTTTACGCCCGCTTTTTCGAGAGCTGCTTTGAGCTGTTCGAAAATCAATTCCATTCCTTTGGCGTAGTTCTTAAGCTCTTCGTTTTCGGAAGCCTCCGCCTCCTGTCCGAGCGCCCTTTCGAAATTGTCCAGGACAGGGAGTAAGTCGTTTACTATCCTTTCATTTGCGAATGCGTGGATGTCCGTTTTCTCCTTGGCTGCCCTTCTCTTGAAGTTCTGGAACTCCGCCATCAGCCTCATATATCTCTCGGACTCCTGCTCCTCCGCCGAAGCCTCTACAGTTGCTTTTTCTTCTGCCTCCTTTTCTTTACCCTCGGCAGTATCTTCGGCAGCCTTTCCGGTCTCTTCCGCCTCAGCCTTCTCTTCGGCCTCTTCTGCGGCCTCAGCCTTAGCCTCCTCTTTGGCTTTGTCTTCGGCTTCGTTTCCATCCTCTATCGGGATGTTCTTCTTTTTTTCTTCGGCCATTACTCCTCTTCATCCTTTCCGTCTGTATTTCCGTCCGTCAATCTGAACGTCTCGCTCAGATTATTGGTCAGATATTCCATTATCGAGGTAACCTCGTCATATTTCATTCTTGTCGGCCCGATAACTCCGATCTTGCCCACGAGTTTGCCGTCCACATGGTATGTCGCGGTAATCAGCGTGCAATCCTTAAGCGAATCGTTTTCTTCACCTATCGTGACTACGACGCCGTCGTCCCTTGCGAGCATCTTCTGTGTGAACCAATCTTTCTGGGCAAAGAGCTCCATGAAGTCGCGCGCTCTGTCTATGCTCGCATACTCAGGCAGATTGAAGATGTTTGTCATGCCCTCCATATACAGATTTACGTTGAGCATGTCCTCCAGCGTCCTGATGAAGCTCGGCATTACATTGCCGGCAAGCTGGCTCATTGCCTCTATGTCCGTACCCACGTCCTCGATGATGTCGCTCTTCAGTGCATCGTCCAGCGTGCGGCCTTTGTAGTTCACCGTCATATTCTTGCTCAGTATCTCGAGAGACTCCTGGGTGTACGGTACCTGCAGCCTGAGTGTCGTATTCGTTACGTTTCCGCTCTCGCCCACTATCATGAGGATTATCGTTCTCTCATCAACCGGCATCAGCCTTATAAAACTGATGGTCTCTTCATTAGTAGCCGGCGTCATGGCAAACGATGCGAGGTTTGTTATCTCAGACAGCAGCTCTGCCGCGTGCCTTATGGTCCTGTCGAACTCGTCTCTGCTGGATGCGAGCCTCTCGTTGATGAGTCTCTTGTCCTTTGCGGAGAGGTTCTTCCTCTTCATCAGATTGTTTACATACAGCCTGTATGCCTTATCCGACGGGACTCTTCCTGCCGATGTATGAGGATGTGTCAGATAACCCATCTCCTCCAAATCGGACATTTCGTTTCTTATGGTCGCAGGGCTGACACCGAGATCGTATTTCTTTGCGATGGAGCGCGAACCGACCGGCTCTGCGTTCTCCACATAATCTGTGATTATCGCCTGCAGTATCTGCAATTGTCTTTCACTGAGATCCATGTCTTTCCTCCCTGTTGTAGTTTTTTGTTTGTTAGCACTCGGCAAGCGAGAGTGCTAATTCCAATACACAATATACTCGTTCTTTCTCTATATGTCAACACTTTTTCGCATAAAAAAGAGAGGCCTTAAGCCTCTCCGATAATGTGCTCGACGAAGTACGGAAGCTGCTTCCTCCACCACGGCCAATCGTGATTCACATCGTAGCCCCAGTAGTCCGCCCAGTGCTCTATTCCTTTTTCCTGCAGGACGACATGGAGTTCATTGAGGTCTTCCCTCATTTCGTCCTCCCAGGCGCCCTGTCCGGAGCAGAATATGATGGCGCTCTTGGCATAAAGATCCATCCAAGGATGATCCTGAGGCATGCCTTTTAAGAACTCAATCGGCGAGTTCGCATAGGTCAGGTCATCGTGGTAGTCATGGAAGAAATAGTCCGTATCAAACAGTCCGCTGAGTGCTATCATGCCGCAGAATATATCAGGTCTTCTGAAAAAGAAGTTTGCCGCATGAGTTGCGCCCATGCTGCAGCCTGTGGTGATTGCGCGCTCTCCTTCTCCGAGGTATTTAGGCATGAGTTCGTCCGTCACATAGTGGAACCATCTCTCCTGCTGCTCGAGTCTCCATCTCGGGTCGCCTCCCTCGTTGGACCAGGTCTCTTCATCTATACTGTCTACACAGAGAACTCTGAGTTTGCCCGCCTCGATCCACGGTGCGATGGATTCTATCATTCCGAAGTTGCGAAAATCATATGTGTGTCCGTTCTGCGGTCCGAATGCAACCAAAAGGCCTCCGCCGTCTCCGAAAACAGCATGCTCCATTTCGCGTCCGAGTATCTCACTGTATTCTTTATGGTAATAATCGTTCATCTCTTTTCCTCGTTTCTATATATGAGCCGGCAGTTCGCTGCTAAGCTCTCTCGTGTACGAATGCTATGAATTCTTGCGCCGCCTCTTCATCATCCGCATGAGCTGTGTACATCTGGTTGCCCATGGCTCCCGAGAGTATGTCCGGCATTCTCTCGCACATAGCCATCTTACCTCCGTAGCGCTCCATTATCTCTTCGTGGCTGTGGACGTATTCGCGTCCGTCTTTCCTGCTTGCATAGACGCAAACGTGGTCGTCCCCGCTCTCAGGAGTAAGACTTTTATCGTCAGTCACCATCTCAGCGTAAATCTTGTATACATCCGTTGAGTGAGCAAAGTTCATCATATCCGGGGTGTAGCCTCCCGCAGGTCTCATGTTGACCTCAAGCCCCACATAGTCTCCAACTTCACCGAGATTCGGGCGAGCCTTTGAAAGTTTGAAGAACTCGAAGTGCACAAATCTGCTCTTTACCCCGAACGCCTTCAGCGCCTTTCGTCCTAGCTCTTTCAGTTTGTCCGGAACCTCTGCCATAACATAATACGCGAGATCGAGACCGCCTCCGACGATGTCCGCGATTGACGGCGGAAACCAATTCGACGATTCAAAGAGAGGATTGCCCTCCGAGTCGCAGATAGCGTCGTATGAATAAATGTTACCCTCGACGAATTCCTCCATCAGATACGGAACGGCAGGAAGGTTATTAAAGAAAGCATCCAACTCATCGTCATTCTCAATCTTCCACGAGTCCGCAGCGCCGACTCCATTGTCCGGCTTAACAAAGACCGGATAGCCTCCGATTTCTGCGAGAAACTTAATTGCCTCCAGTTTGTCCTTCACCTTATGGCATCTGGCGGTCGGTATGCCGGCCTTCTCGTAATACGGCTTCATGCCGGATTTATGTTTCCAAGCATCGAGTTCTTTTGGATGTACACCCGTCTTAATGTTGAAGTCCTCACGAATTCTCGCATCCTGCTCAAGCCAATACTCGTTGTTTGATTCTATCCAATCTATCCTTCCGTATTTCGAGGCAAAGAACGCAACCGCTCTGTAAACCTGGTCGTAGTCCTCCATGGAATCCACTTTATAGTATTCATTCATGGCTCCCTTGAGTTCATTTGACAAGCTGTCATACGGTGCGTCGCCTATGCCCAGCACGTTTACTCCGCGCGCCTTGAGGCGATCGCAGAACTGCCAATACACTCTCGGAAAATACGGTGATCTGAAAATAAAATTCATCTGTAATCCTGTCCCCTTTCTTAAAAAATCAGGTCCGGCATTGGCCGGACCCGTTTATTATACTACTTTTTGAGCGCTATTGCATTTCTTCCCTTACTTCGATGAAGGCCTGAACCGCTCTGTCGATGTCCTCTTTGGTGTGGCTCGCGCAGACCTGAGTTCTGATCCTGGCCTTACCCTTCGGAACTACCGGATACGAGAATGCAACTACATATATGCCTTTGTCCATCATGCGTCGGGCAAACTCCGCCGTCATCTTCTCGTCGTAGAGCATTACCGGTACGCATGGGTGTGTGCCCTCGATGATGTCGAAGCCGTTGTCGACGAGTTTCTTTCTGTAATAAGAAGTTATCTCTTCGAGGTGATCACGAAGTTCCGTGCTCTCGCCCAACATTTCGAGAAGTTCGAGGCTGGCTCCGACTATGGCAGGTGCCACTGAGTTGGAGAAGAGATACGGACGGCTCCTCTGACGGAGCAGGTCTATGATCTCTTTCCTTCCCGATGTGTATCCGCCGGATGCTCCGCCGAGGGCTTTTCCGAGTGTGCCGGTAATG
>JAFREV010000004.1 GCA_017434685.1 Mogibacterium sp. | reverse complement strand
CTGTGTAGAAGAGGATTCTCTCCGTTGTGGTTGTTTTGCCGGCATCGATGTGAGCCATGATACCGATATTACGTGTTTTCTCAAGAGAAAACGCTCTTCCCATAACTTCCTCCTTTCTTACTGCTTAACTGTTGAAACAACTTTTTCACTTTCAGACTAGAATCTGAAGTGTGCGAATGCCTTGTTGGCTTCTGCCATCTTGTGGGTATCTTCCTTCTTCTTTACGGACGATCCTGTGTTGTTGGCAGCATCCATCAGCTCACCGGCGAGTCTGTCTGACATCTTTCTTTCACCTCTTGCTCTGGTGTATCTTGTCAGCCATCTCAGACCGAGTGTCTGTCTTCTCTCAGGTCTTACTTCGATTGGAACCTGGTAGTTTGCACCACCGATTCTTCTTGCTTTAACTTCGAGAACAGGCATGATGTTGTTCATTGCCTTCTCAAATACTTCGAGTGGATCCTCGCCTGTCTTTTCCTTGATTGTATCGAACGCATCGTAGACGATAGTCTGGGCAACGCCCTTCTTGCCGTCGAGCATGATGCTGTTGATCAGCTTGGCAACTACTACGCTGCCGTAGACAGGATCAGGAAGAACCTCTCTCTTAGGTGTGTTACCTTTTCTTGGCACTTCTCTTCCCTCCTTTTGGAAAATAAGTCGGTACTCGTTGACTTCTGCACGTTCTTCTTCGGATGACTGATACCGTCACCTTACTCGCACAGCAGCCCCCGCGGCGCTCTTTATAGAAATAAAGAATGCCATGTACTAGTTATAATTTATTACTTCTTAACTTTAGGTCTCTTTGCTCCGTACTTGGAACGACCCTGTCCGCGGTTTGCAACGCCGGATGCGTCGAGTGTACCTCTGATGATGTGATATCTTACACCCGGGAGGTCCTTAACTCTGCCGCCTCTTACCAGAACAACGCTGTGCTCCTGCAGATTGTGTCCGATACCAGGAATGTAAGCAGTAACTTCCATTCCGTTTGTAAGACGGACTCTTGCAACTTTACGAAGAGCTGAGTTCGGCTTCTTAGGTGTGACTGTCTTTACTGCTACGCATACGCCTCTCTTCTGAGGGGAGTTAACGTTGGTAAGTGTCTTATGAAGTGTGTTCATGTTCTTACCGAGTGCAGGAGCTGTCGACTTCTTTACCGAGCTCTGTCTGCCCTGACGTACTAACTGGTTAATTGTAGGCATTCTTTTCTCCTTTCTTCTTATATTTTTGTCTCATGCGCCTGCCTATGTAAGGGCGCACTCGAACTTGTATATTTTACTTACAAACTATTGGAATGTCAATGATTTCATATGTTTTTTCGTCGCCATTTTCCCGGATTTTTTTCTTTATTTTCATGTTGCTGTGATGCGCATTTGTAATAATCTACATACGGGCATTTACGGTATCCATACCCCCTATATTTGCTTATTTGTGACATCCGCGCATTAGCGGCACTCACCATTACGGTATTTGGAGTTATGAAAGTACTCGCACTCCGATGGGGTGGCGTCGAGCGGCGTGGGACGCAAAAGCTCCTGTCTCCATATGGAGGCAGGAGCTTTGTTTGATTTGGATTATTCGACGATTGCCTCGACGCCGTATACCTTGATCTCTTCTTCAGGTTCAGCAGCAGCTGCTGCTTCCTCTTCTGCGAGACCTGCGATAACCAGCTCGTCTTCACTTTCGTCCTTGCCGTTGATCATTTCGTCATATTCACCGTAGTCGACCTCGACCTGTGAATAGCGCTTCATTCCTGTTCCTGCAGGGATGAGCTTTCCGATCATGACGTTCTCCTTGAGACCTTCGAGTCTGTCGGTCTTGCCCTTGATCGAAGCATCTGTAAGGACTCTCGTTGTCTCCTGGAAGGATGCAGCCGAGAGGAATGACGATGTTGCAAGAGCTGCCTTGGTGATACCGAGGAGCTGTCTCTGAGCTGTGCAAGGCTCTCCGCCTTCTGCTTCAGCAGCCTCGTTAGCAGCTTCGATGTCTCTTCTCGAGTACTGTCCGCCCGGCAGAAGCCTTGTATCTCCAGGCTTCTCGACTTTGAACTTGGAGAGCATCTGGCTTACGATGATCTCGATGTGCTTGTCGTTGATGTCTACACCCTGATTCTTGTACACTCTCTGTACTTCTCTCAGGAGATATTCATAAACGCCCTGAACTCCGTTGAGTCTCATGATATCATGAGGATCGAGAGGTCCCTTTGTGATCTGATCGCCTGCCTTGACTTCCTGGCCGACTTCTACGTTGATCCTTGCGCCGAACGGAATAACGTAGTTTCTCTCTCCGCCATTCTCCTCGACGATAACGTCGGTCTTGTTGTCTTCTCTTGGCTCGATCGCTGTGACGACTCCGTCTCCTTCGCAAATCTCAGCGAGACCCTTAGGCTTACGTGCCTCGAAGAGCTCCTCTACTCTCGGAAGACCCTGAGTGATATCGGAACCGGCAACGCCGCCCGTGTGGAATGTTCTCATGGTCAGCTGTGTACCCGGCTCACCGATGGACTGAGCAGCGATGATACCAACAGCCTCACCGGCCTGTACCAGTCTGCCTGTAGCCATGTTCTTGCCGTAGCACTTAGCGCAGAGACCTGTCTTAGCACGGCATGTCATTG
>JAFREV010000003.1 GCA_017434685.1 Mogibacterium sp. | reverse complement strand
CATAAATGGCTGTATGAGCTTGAGGCCGAAGACAAACTCCGCGGAATTGTCACGCAAAATATAGACGGGCTGCATAAGGCGGCCGGAAACAAGAGGGTGTATGAGCTTCACGGGAGCGTGCACGAGAACTACTGCGTGGACTGCGAGTTGTCGTATCCTTTGGAGAAGATTTTGGAGAGCGAAGGCGTGCCTCGCTGCGACAAGTGCGGCGGCATCATAAAGCCGTGGGTGGTTCTCTACGGTGAGGCTCTCGACAAATATACCTGCATCGGGGCTTGCAGAGAGATATCCGGAGCGGATACTATGATAGTAGCAGGTACATCGCTTGCGGTCGAACCTGCTGCGTCTTTTCTCGAGCATTTCGATGGGAAGAACCTGATCGTCATCAATAACGAGCCGACACCGGCAGATGACAGGGCAAATTTGGTAATAAGAGGGGATGTTGAGGACATAATCATTAGTTTAATTAAACCGGAGGAAAAGAATGGATAAAGGACTTTGGAATGTACTTGCAGAATTGAAGGAAAAATGCAAAGTGGTTGAGCTCTCACATGTGGTATCCCCTGAGACACCTCACTGGTCGGGATTCCCGGATATGATTGACGATACGCTCTACAACTACAAAGAGCATGGCTTTTATGCCAACACATATACGCTCGTAAGTCAGTACGGAACTCACGTGGATGCGCCTTGCCATTTCGTGGAAGGCAGAAGGGCACTCGACTCAATCGGGGCTGAGGAACTGATCATGCCGCTTTGCGTAATTAACATAGCGGATAAGGCTGCGGCAGACGAGGATTATGCTGCAAGTGTTGAAGATATCAAGGCATGGGAGAGTGAGCACGGACAGATCCCTGAGGGTGCGTTCGTTGCGCTCAGAACCGACTGGTCCAAGAGAGAGGACATGGACAACTACGATGCGGAGGGTAATAAGCACTATCCTGCATGGGGCCTCGATGCTGTGAAGTTCCTGGTAGAGGAAAGAAATATTGCGGCCATCGGTCACGAGACAACAGATACAGACCCTGCCGTAATTGCAGGCAGAGACGGATATCCGTCAGAGACATACATACTCGATCAGCAGAAGTTCCAGATCGAGGTTCTCACTAATCTCGACCAGGTGCCTCCGACAGGCGCGCTGATGGTATGCGGGTTCCCGAGAGTAAAGGACGGCTCCGGCTTCACTGCTCGCTGCTACGCTGTGGTTGAAAAATAGAAAATGGCAATTCATATAGTATTGGTCGAACCTGAAATACCGCCTAACACAGGCAACATCGCGAGGTCTGCTGCCGCGACAGGCAGCGTCCTTCATTTGGTGAAGCCTCTGGGATTTAGCTTGGATGAGAAAAGTCTCAGGCGAGCCGGACTTGATTACTGGCCTTACGTCACACTTGAAGTTCACGAAAGCCTGGATGAGTTTATGGCTAAGTACGAAGGCAGGCGTATGTGGCTGGCCACGACCAAGGGCGGGCTCAGATACACCGATGCGGAATTTCAGGACGAAGACATGATACTTTTCGGCAGAGAGACTGCCGGTTTGCCGAAGGAATTTATTGAGGCTAACAAAGAACATGCCATAAGAATTCCTATGAGCGCAGATACCAGGCTCAGATCCTTCAATCTGTCGAATGCAGCAAATATAGTGCTCTTTGAAGCACTGAGGCAACTCGGATTCCCGGGAATGGAATAATACACTGGAAAATAACAGGGAGGGATTTATGTTGACATTAGACAGAGCAAGAGAATTAAATGACTCGATGGTAACAGAAGAACATCTGAGAATACACGCCATGAATGTTATGGCTTCGATGGGGGCTATGGCAGAACACTTCGGTGAGGATAAAGAGCATTGGATGGCCGTGGGATATTTGCACGACTATGACTATGAGAAATATCCTGATGAGCATCTGGCGCATACCGAAGAGCCTCTTCTTGAAGCAGGCGTCGATCCGGAAGATGTAAGAGCCATTCTTTCGCACGGATACGGAATATGCAACGACGTGGAGCCTCAGACTAATATGGAGAAATCCTTATATGCAGTTGATGAGCTGACAGGCATCATACAGGCAGCTGCGCGCATGAGGCCGCACGGGATTACAGATATGACTGTGAAGAGTTTCATGAAGAAATTCAAAGATAAAAACTTTGCCGCTAAATGCAACCGAGCACTGATACTCGACGGATGTGAGAGGCTCGGCATGGAACTTCGCGATGTGGCGGAGATTTGCATCGGGGGCATGAAAGAATATGCCGAGGAAATCGGCCTGCTCGGAACAGAGCAGTAGTAGAAACATAGAAGGGAAAAAGATATGAAATTTAAAATGGTGCATGAGAACTTTAATGTAAGTGACCTTGATAAGGCCATGGCGTTTTATGAAAAGGCGCTTGACTTGCATGAAGTCAGAAGGAAAACAGCTGATGACGGTTCGTTCATAATTGTGTATCTCGGCAACGATCACAGCGATTTCGAACTTGAACTTACTTGGCTTGCCGAGCATCCGGAGAAATATGATTTGGGGGAGGAAGAGTTCCACTTGGCATTCCATACGGATGACTTCGACGCCGCTCACAAACTTCACGAGGAGATGGGTTGCATAGCGTTTGAAAATCATGATATGGGAATCTACTTCATTACGGATCCCGACGGATACTGGTTGGAGATTATTCCGGAGGACAATGATTAAGAGCAGTATTCGAAAGCGTACATACAGAGCGATATACAGGCTGCTCGACAGAGTGTCGCCTGTGCCGTTTGACTGCGGAACAATCTGCGAAGCGGCGTGCTGCAATGCGGCAAAGTATGACGATAGTCTCGGAATGATGCTGTTGCCGGGAGAGGATAAAGTTCACGATAAACACGATGATTGGCTTACATGGGAGGCCCTTATTTCAAACGAGTATGAGTTTCCGGAGTCGTGGAAGGGCAAGATATGGTTTGTGAGATGTAAGACTCCGCCTGTCTGCCCGAGGCATAAAAGACCGATGCAGTGCAGGACTTTTCCTCTGCTGCCGCATTTAAGCGAGGACGGTGAACTCAGCATGGTGTTCAATGACTTCGAACTGCCGTATGCATGTCCGATGATAGAGGATGAAACTGAACTCGACGAAAGATTTGTCAAAGCGACCGAGACGGCATGGAAGCATCTCTTGCGGGATCCGCTGATATATGACCTGGTGTGGATGGAATCAAGGTCAAGAGATGGGTGGTCGGAATAAAGAAATGAGCAGTAGATAGAAATCGGAGGAAACAGAGATGGCTAAAAAGATAGGGATGACTACACCTAAGGATGAATCGGGCGGTAGCCTTACCGGTATTTTGATCGGTATGGTAGCTGCAGGATTTGCCGCAAGCGCGATTCTTATAGGGAGCGCGAAACGCTTCGGAGAAAAGCTGGAGGAGCTCGAAGTTGAAAAGTACAAAAGGCTTGAGCGTCAGCGTGAGGCGGATAAGGAAGACGTTCTTCGCATTATGAACGCAGAAGCCGTCGATAATGAAGGACTGCTTGAAAAAACAGAAGTCTTCGAAGAGGAACAATAGCGCTGCAAATCTTTATATTAGATTCGTAAAATATTATAATTATTTGATGGCATTAAATTGTCTTGAGCGAGAAACCACACTTCTGCAAGTGATGGGAGTATGTCATGGAGAGTATAGCAGTGGACAACAAGCAATCATTATTCAGAAAAAAAGCACTTGAGCACATATCGAGTCCGGAGCAGCTTACGGATTATCTTCGCGTGACGAATCCGGGAACGTGGGCGATTTTGCTCATGGTAATTGCTATTCTCGTAAGCATTATCGCATGGTCTACCATAGGTACTCTGGAGACTACTTCAGAGGTCAAAGTTGTGGTTAAGGACCATAATGCTATGGTTATGCCGACGTCCGGTGCGGAACTTACCAGCGGCATGGAGATGCATGTATCCGGAAGAGACGTCAAGCTTGCCTCTGCGGATAAGGACGAATACGGAAGATCCGTCGGCGCTGCGGAGATCGATTTGCCTGACGGAATTTATGACGGCAGCGTTGTGACGGAGGAAACCCATCCGATAGACTTCCTGCTGAAAGCGAGCGAATAATTGAGCAAGAGCAGTGTAAAAAAACCGATAAAAAAAGGCGTGGCCAAAGTGCCTGTAGTGATGCAGCTCGAAGCACTGGAGTGTGGGGCGGCGGCACTTGCTATGGTCATGGCTTATTATGATAAATGGGTTCCGCTCGAGCAGGTGCGCGTCGACTGCGGCGTCTCTCGTGACGGTTCCAAGGCCAAAAACATTTACTTGGCTGCAGAGCATTACGGCTTTGATGTCAAGGCTTATCGTATAGAACCCGAAACCCTTAAAGAAGATGGCGAATTCCCGTGCATCATTCACTGGGATATGAACCACTTCGTAGTCCTGAACGGATTTAAGGGTGACTGGGTATATATTAATGACCCTGCAAGAGGCACGGTCAGGGTCAGTTACGAGGAATTTGACCATTCATTTACAGGCATAGTTATTGTGCCTGTCCCATCTGAGAATTTCGAACCAAGCGGAAAAAGAAAAAGCACACTTGAATTTGCGAAGAAGAGAATCAACGGCACAGGTGCGGCGGTTGTTTTTGTTATGCTTACAACCTCGATTACCTATCTGTTCGGAATAATAAACGCAACGACTTCGCGTATTTTTGTAGACAGGCTGCTTACCGGAATCAACAGTAATTGGCTCACTTCCTTCCTTGTTCTTTTGGTGTTGCTCGCAATAACGCAGATCGTTACTGCCTGGGTGCAGGCTGTTTATTCACTGCGTATCAGCGGCAAAATGGCACTTATAGGAAGCAGCGACTATATGTGGAAAGTCCTTCACTTGCCGATGGAGTTCTTTTCACAGAGGCTTGCAGGAGACATCCAAAGCAGGGCAAACACGAATGCAAGTATAGCGACAACACTTGTAAGCACTTTTTCACCGCTTGTGATTAACAGCATCATGATGGTTGTTTATCTGGTGCTCATGCTAAAGGCGAGCCCACTCCTGACTTTGATAGGAATATCCGGCATGCTGATCAATATTGCGACGGCTAAAATCATCTCAAGAAAGCGCATCAATATCATGCGCGTAATGATGAGAGATACCGGCAAACTCGAGGCAAGCACCGTCACCGGAATAAGCATGATTGAAACCATCAAGGCGAGCGGCGCAGAGAACGGGTTCTTCCTCAAATGGGCGGGCCAGCAGGCATCTGTTAACACACAGAACGTAAAGATAACAAAGACGAATCAATATCTCGGAGCGGTTCCTACCGTCGTGTCCGCGATAGCAAACTATGCCGTACTGGTAATAGGAGTGCTGCTCGTAATGAGGGGCAGCTTCACACTAGGTGCTGTGCTCTTGTTCCAGGGATTCATAACTTCGTTTATGAGTCCGGCCATGACTCTCGTTACTGCAGGCCAGACCATACAGGAGATGCGTACTCAGATGGAGCGTATCGAGGATGTTATGGAATATCCTGAAGATGCAAATTCGGCAGACCGCGAGATTGAGGACACAGAGCTCAGCAAACTTTCGGGAAATTTAGAATTAAAGAATGCCACGTTCGGCTATTCGAAACTTGAAGAGCCGCTGCTCAAAGACTTTTCGCTCAAGATGAAGACGGGTGACAGAGTTGCTCTTGTCGGAGCATCAGGCTGCGGCAAATCCACGGTTTCGAAGCTCATATCAGGATTGTATGAACCATGGAGCGGAGAGATACTCTTCGACGGAAAACCGAGAAGTGCATATCCTCGCGATGTATTGACGGGTTCGCTGGCCGTTGTCGATCAGGACATCATACTGTTTGAGGGCACAGTTTCGGATAATATCAAGATGTGGGATGAGAGCATCAAAGACTTCGAGGTAATACTTGCAGCCAGAGACGCTCAGATACACGATGATATCAGCACTCTTCCGGGTGCGTACAGACATAAGCTTGTCAGCGGAGGCAAAAACCTCTCAGGCGGACAGCGCCAGAGACTCGAGATTGCCCGTGTTCTTTCACAGGACCCGACGATTATCATACTTGATGAGGCCACATCGGCTCTTGATGCGCGCACGGAGTATAATGTCGTAAATGCAATACGCGACCGCGGCATCACATGCATAGTTATCGCACACCGCCTCTCAACTGTCAGGGACTGCGATGAGATTATCGTGCTTGACAAAGGCGAGGTTAAAGAGCGCGGAAAACATGATGAGTTGATGGCTAAGAACGGGCTGTATGCCGAACTCGTAGCCAGTGAATAAGGAGATTCAAAGTGGGATGGTTTGAGAATCAAATTGAAGAACGACGGGCCGCCGACATGGAACTCCTGGAAGGTGCATTTGTAAAAGCCGCAGGAGCGGTTGTTGGCATGCACGGAATGGATCGGATTTTTGATGAGAGCGTCCTTACCGAGGGTGCTGTTGATGAAATCCTGAAGTACTACCGCTTCAAACCGGTTGAGGTTCCGGATGAGATTACGGAGCCGGATGAGAAGCTGGACTATATCCTGCGCAGACACGGAATTATGAAGCGCGATGTAGAGCTTACGAAGGACTGGTATAAGGATGCGTTCGGTCCTATGCTCGTATTTACAAAGGAAGACAATCTGCCGGTGGCTCTGCTTCCGGGTAAGATCAGAGGATATACATATGCAGATCCGAAGACCGGTGAAAGCTGCAAGATGAACGCCAAAAGAGCGGAACTCTTTGAAAAGGATGCGATTTGTTTCTACCGTCCTCTGCCGCAAAAGGAATTAAAGGTAAAGGACTTGATTCTGTATATCAGGAGCTGCATCACATTCAAAGATACATTCACAATTTCGGTTGCCACAACCCTGCTCACTATCATAGGACTCATAATGCCTCGGATAGTTCGCCTTTTGACCGGACCTGTCCGTATGAGCGGCAGACCGAGTGCACTGGTAGGTGTGGCGATAAGCATGATATGCGTTGCCCTTGCGATGCAGATGATTACAAGCATTAGAGGGCTGCTGACATCCAGGCTTAATATGAAGGTGTCTGTCGGAGTAGAGTCATCGATGATGATGCGTCTGATAGCGCTTCCGGCATCATTCTTCAGGAAGTTCAGTCCGGGAGAACTCAGGAGCCGAGCATCATCTGTTATGCAGCTGAGCTCCGTGTTGATTGAAATCTTTTTAACAGTCTCTACGGGGGGCTTCAGTTCAGCTATATACATCCTTCAGATATTCAGCTTTGCATCGGCACTGGTAATTCCAACTGTAATAATCGCGCTGCTTACCATGGGGGTGTCTGCGGCGGCGACTGTATCGCAGGTTCGTCTGAACCGCAAACTGATGGACAGTACTGCCAAAGAATCCGGGATTAGTTTCGGCCTTATCACAGGAGTGCAGAAACTTAAACTATCGGGTGCTGAAAAGCGCGGTTTCGCCAAATGGCTCAATCTGTATTCCGATGTGGCAGAGATGACATACAATCCACCGCTGTTTGTAAAAATCAACACGGTGATTACGCTCGGCATAAGCCTCTTCGGTAACATAGTTCTTTACTATCTTGCAATCAGGAGCGGTGTATCTCAGGCGAATTACTTTGCATTTACCGCTGCGTACGGCATGGTGATGGGCACGATTGCCACCATCACCGATATTGCACTTTCTGCTGCTCAGATAAAGCCGATACTTGAGATGGCAGAACCTTTCCTCGAGATTGCACCTGAGACATCCGAGGGCAGGGAGATAGTCACAGATATTACGGGAAGCGTGGATTTAGATCACGTATCTTTCCGTTACGATGATTCGATGCCATATGTTTTGGACGATCTGTCGCTCAAAGTAAAACCGGGTGAGTATGTGGCCATAGTGGGGAAGACAGGATGCGGAAAGTCCACACTCGTAAGGCTTTTACTCGGATTTGAAAAGCCTGAAAAAGGAGCCGTCTACTTCGACAACAAGGACATAAACAGTCTCGACCTTCCGTCGCTCAGAAGGAAGATAGGAACGGTCATGCAGGATGCGGGACTCTTCCAGGGGGACATATATTCAAACATCGTAATAACCGCACCTGAACTCGGCATAGATGAAGCCTGGGATGCTGCCGAAAAGGCGGGCATCGCAGATGATATAAGAGAGATGCCTATGGGCATGTTCACATATGTATCAGAGGGAGGCGGAAGCATATCCGGCGGGCAGCGCCAGAGGCTCATGATCGCAAGGGCCATAGCTCCTAAACCTAAACTTCTGATATTTGACGAGGCGACTTCGGCTCTGGATAACAAGACTCAGCGCCAGGTTTCCGAGGCCCTGGATGATATGGGATGTACACGTATTGTAATCGCGCACAGATTGTCCACAATAAAGCATTGTGACCGCATTGTTGTGCTGGACGGCGGACATATAATAGAGGATGGAACCTATGATGAACTGATTGAAAAGGGCGGATTCTTTGCGGAACTCGTCGAGAGACAGAGACTCGATTCAGACGGAAAGTAAGCAGTTAAGTATCAAGAAGAAGCAAATAGGGAGCTAGCAAGGAGGAACAGATATGATTGCAAAAGACATTGAATTGCGCAAGGCGCTCGGTCAGGTCATAACTCTGCAGTTTGATTATCCTGCCAACGGATGGGGTTCTGTAGGCTACAAGGGAAACAATCTGTACAGGTTTAAGGTGGAGGATCTGGGAGACATTCAACTTGTATTGGCGGAAAGAGCCGAGTCTTACAGGCATTCATACAACATCAATATGCTTGCCCAGGAGATAATCACGGATCTCCTCGATGCGGGCCTGATTACCTACGGCGGATACATTTACAAAAAGCAGATGAAAGAGATTACCAGCATCTAACGGGAAGGAGGCACAGATATGATTAAGAGACATTATTTGAAAGCCGCCTTCGTCGGAGGCCAGCTGATTACAGGCAGACACAAAGACGCTATCCAGGATTCGCTGGTAATGATAGACCACGGCGGATTCATCTATGCGGGCGAACGCAATTACGATATGGCACCGAGTCTTGAGGGCTACGAGATAATCGATGTTACGGGAAAAACACTGATGCCGGGACTCATCGATACTCATCTTCATTTCAGCGGAAACTTAAACGATAACGATTCAGACTGGGTAAGAGAGCCTCTTCTGCAGAAAGCAGTAATGGCAACTCAGCAGGCGCACGAGTGCCTCGAAAACGGCCTCACCACTGTAGGTGAGATTTCAAGATTCGGAATTCCGATCAGAGACCTGACCAATTCAGGGCATATGCAGGGGCCGAGGATTATCGCGAGCGGCAGAGGTTTCTGCGCGACGGCTTCGCACGGAGATTCGCACAACTGCTCCATAGAGGAAGTTGAAGCGGGACATCCTTGGGCTGAAGTTGTAGACGGACCTTGGGAACTCAGAAAAGCCGTAAGACGCAAACAGAGAGAATGCCCTGACGCCATTAAGATCTGGGCGACGGGCGGCGGAATCTACAGATGGGATACATCGAGAGACCACCATTACACATACGAAGAGATTAAGGCTGTCGTTGACGAGGCTGCTATGAGAGGCATCCCGGTATGGTCGCATACTTACGGTTCGACCACGCCTTCAGTTGATGCGGGCGTCGACTTCATAATTCACGGATTTGAGATAAACGAGTCGGATATGGAGAAGATGTACGAAAAGGGCATATATTTCTGCCCGACCATCAATTTCCTTCCGGCTTGGCTCTCGACTTATCCGCCGACATATATCCCGGGAGTTCACGACAAATATGAGGGAGAAACAATCATAGATAAAGAGCTCGCAAGGCTCTACGACAACGTCAATAAAGCTTACAAGATGGGGCTCATAATCACAGTGGGATCCGACAGTTTCAACTCGGATTCTACACCGTACGGAACCACCGCCATAGGTGAGATGCACAGATTTGTGGATTCCTGCGGAATGAGCGAGATGGATGCAATCATAGCCGGCACTGCCAACGGCGCCAGAGCTCTTGGTTGCTACCACATCACAGGTTCCATCACAAGGGGCAAGAACGCTGACATGTTGGTCATTGACGGCGATCCTCTGAAGAGCATCTACGACATCGATGTCGACAAGATGGACATTATTATCAAGGATGGTGAAGAGGTGCTTCGCTATAGAGATAAGAAGTAGTGTCGGCAATGTTTTTTCGAAGGACTAGTATATACGATGACAACACAGGAGAATCAGCGTACTAAGCTTACTGAGCGTGAAATCGACGAATTCGCTGCGCGCTTTGGCAGGCGCTACATACTAAAGAAAAGAGTAAACGCGCTTTTGTGCTTTTTTATTGCTTTTTGCGGGGCGTCGGCAGTGCTGTACTCCATGTTCGTGTTTCATAATAACCTGTTTGACAGGCTGCGCTATATGACTTTCTGGGGCACGATTTTCACAACTGTCGTCTCTTTCATAACCGGAATTGTGTGCATAGTGGAGGCAGCCAAGGAAACAGAAGTGACAAACAGGCCGGTGTACTTCCTCCGCCTCGCCTCTGCAACTGCAGAATCTGTTATAGTTGCCGTGGTGATAGTCGGGCTGACACCGTTCGTGCCGGATGTTCCGGATATCAGTTCGTATCCGGGAATCATGATGCATATTGTGGTCCCGATTACGACAGTTTTGAGCTTCCTTTTGAACGATTCACCGATAGGGAGATTTAAACCGGAAGATCCGGCGAAGGGAACATTGTTTCTTGCAGTATATGCTGTTCTGATGACTACACTATACGGAACCGGAACGATTCCGAGCGAGAAAGCACCGTATTCATTCCTGGATTTTGATAATACATCCATAGGATTTAAGGTTGTATGTTTGGTAGGAGTATTCGTAGTGGGATATGCCGTATCTTGGCTGCATATGAAAGTGAATATGAAACTGTCGTGGATATGGTTTGGAGATTTGGAGAGGCTAAAAAGGAAAGGCTAGATTATGTTTACGTGGAGACACCTGCTTTGGCTGGCGATATGCGCGGGGCTGGTCTTTGCGACAGTGCGCGCGTACAATAGGAAACGTCCGAGTTTAGACCGTGTTTTGACGACTGCTCTAATAATCTCGGTGCTGTCGGAAATCGCCAAGATGATCAGCGTCATAGAATTAGTGCCGTCGCAAAACGGAGAACTTATGCTGCCTTACCTTCCGCTAAATCACCTTCCGCTGCATTTCTGCTCGATACAGGTCATATTGATTGCCGTCGCCAAGTTCATAAAGAATGAAAAGCATCGTGAGGCACTGCTTGCCTTTATGGCACCGACCTGTGTAATCGGCGGATTGCTGGCACTTCTCATGCCTTCGATATTTACGACTACGATATCTGTATCGCAGGCGTTCACAAGTTTGGTTTCCTACCAGTTCTTCATTTTCCATTCCATGATAATCGCGCTCGGATTCATCATAACGCGTTCCGGGGAGATAGACTGGAGCATGAAGCATTTCAGAACTACGTCCTTGCTTGTATATCTGCTCGGCTTAGTATCAATCTATCTGAACTCCATGTTTGCTAGTCCGACGTACTCAGACGGCAAACTCGTCAGCGTAGATTTTTGGACGAACTTTTTCTTTACATATCAGAATCCGCTGGAGATAAAGATAACAGAGCTTTGGCAATGGTATCTGTACCTGCTGATCATAGCGCTTTTGGCGACTGTAACGCTGTACCTGTTCCATTTGCCGCTTGTAATAGATGAGAACAGAAAAGAGGGGAGGGACAGTCACGACTCAGGAAAGTTGTGATGAACGAAAACATATGAATAAAATAGAAATTAAAATACCAAAAAGCATCAAAAAAGTTATTGTCGTAAATTGTCGTACAGATTGTCGTATGGCAAAAAAAGACACCCTGGAACGCAGTTGTTCCAGGGTGTTCAGCGGTCATCGACCGTGGTGCGCCCTTTCGCAGCGGTAGGGGCTTGCGACCCTGTGAAATCAAGTGTTTGCAAGGATTTAATAGATTGGCAAATCACCGAAACAGGAGCACTGAGAGCTCGTTCAGAGCTGAGAACGGAACGATAATTGTCGAGACGCAAAAATGCTTTTAATACACAGTAGTTATAATATGAGGCGACATAATTATGCGCACAATTATGTTTGATTTCATTACGCTTTTAGTGTATTCTCTAGATATAGGAGGAATGAGTCAT
>JAFREV010000035.1 GCA_017434685.1 Mogibacterium sp. | reverse complement strand
TCGTGAGAACCTCTCAGATGAGGGTGCTCAGGGTTGAGTGACTTGTCGCGGAATTCCTTGATGGCATCCATGTTTGCCATATCCTTGAGATCTTCGTAGTCCCATACAGCGACTTTCTGAATCTCGTGGGATGTTCTGAATCCGTCGAAGAAGTTGAGGAACGGAACTCTGCCTTCGATGGCTGCAAGGTGAGCTACAGGTGCGAGGTCCATAACTTCCTGTACGTTGCCTTCTGCGAGCATTGCGAATCCCGTCTGACGGCAAGCATATACGTCGGAGTGGTCTCCGAAGATGTTCAGCGCGTGTGTCGAAACTGTACGAGCTGATACATGGAATACTGCCGGAAGGAGTTCCCCTGCGATCTTGTACATGTTAGGAATCATCAGGAGGAGTCCCTGTGAAGCTGTGTAAGTGGTTGTCAGAGCTCCTGCTCCGAGGGAACCGTGTACCGCACCTGCAGCACCTGCTTCAGACTCCATCTCGACTACCTGTACAGTAGATCCGAAGATGTTCTTACGTCCGGCGGCTGCCCACTGGTCTACATAGTCTGCCATAGGCGAAGACGGTGTAATAGGGTAGATACCCGATACATCCGTGTACGCATACGAGACATATGCAGCAGCGTTGTTGCCGTCCATAGTTTTGAATTGTCTCTTCATTTTTTCATCTCCCTTTACAAAAGATTTTCAGTAAAGCATTAAGTAATAAAAAGTACTTTTTAGAATAAATATATGGTGAAATAATTATTCCCTTAGTTAATAGGCGATGAGATTTTGTGTCAGACGAGGCGGCAAGTGGCTGAGGAGCGGAGCGTACTTAGAGGTACGTGAGCACCGAAGGCACGCAGTCAACAAAGTCTGACGCAAAATGTCGAGCCGTCTACATAGCCTCTACGAGAGCCTGCGTATCCTTGGCGATCATCATTTCCTCGTTGGTCGGAATGATGAATACGCGGACTTTGGATCCTTCGCCTGTGATTTCGACTTCTTTACCTCTGCAGTCGTTCTTTTCTTTATCGATGGTAACGCCCATGAATCCGAGGTAGTCGCATACTTTCTCACGAAGCTCGATATCGTTTTCTCCGATGCCGGCTGTGAATACCATTGCATCTACGTGACCGAGTTCTGCTGCGTATGCTCCGATGAAGCGTCTTACGGATCTGAGAAGCATCTCTCTTGCGATGTGTGCTTTCTTGTCTCCCTTGGCCTCGGCTTCGCAAATGTCTCTGCAGTCTCCGGAGATCTCAGATACTGCGAGCAGTCCTGATTTCTTTGTCATCATGTCTGTGATTTCCTTTACAGGCATGCCGGTCTGCTCATAAATGAAGCTTACAACTGTCGGGTCGATTGATCCGCAGCGTGTACCCATTACGAGTCCCTCAAGCGGTGTGAGTCCCATCGATGTGTCGTAGCACTTGCCGCCTTTGACAGCTGTGATGGATGAACCGTTGCCGAGGTGGCATGTGATGATGTTGAGGTCTTTGCCGTCGCTTCCCATCAGCTCTGCGCATCTTTCGGATACGTATCTGTGAGATGTTCCGTGAGCACCGTATCTCTGTACGTGATACTTCTCTGCATATTCCCAAGGAATTGCATAGTACTTGCACTCATCAGGCATAGTTCTGTGGAATGTAGTATCGAATACTACGGCTCCCGGTGTGTTTGGCAGAACCTTTTTGCAGGCTCTGATACCTACGAGCGCAGGTGGGTTGTGGAGAGGTCCGAGTGTGCAGAGCTCTTCGATGCCTGCCTCAACCTCGTCAGTGATGATTTCGGACTTATCAAAAAGATAAC
The DNA here is from genome assembly GCA_017434685.1 of Mogibacterium sp. Taxonomy (GTDB): domain Bacteria; phylum Bacillota; class Clostridia; order Peptostreptococcales; family Anaerovoracaceae; genus Crickella. The sequence goes on along the minus strand of JAFREV010000035.1, from coordinate 7,283 downwards.
CGCCCTGTACGATCCTGTGTCCGACAGCACCAATCTCGTCCATGCTTGAGATTACACCGTGCTCTTTATCTGTAAGAGCATCGATTACGAGCTGCATTGCGACACCGTGATCAGGCAGAGCGACGTCCTTGTCAAATACTGTACCCTCATCGGTTTTGTAGTCCATATGTCCGTCAAGACCAATTCTCTCGCAAAGTCCCTTAGCGAGGACTTTTTCGTTATCCATATTGATAAGCTGATACTTGAGAGAAGAACTACCTGTGTTGACTACCAGAATAATCATATCGCGGGTTTCCTTTCATTATCCTTATCGGATAATTAGGCGCTTAAAAAACGCCTGTCGAGCTCTTTTAGTATATCATAAGCCTCGGGCGTTTTTGTTGTAGTTTTGTGATATTTTTGACTTTTATTAAAGACATTGTACTGTCTACTCTACAGCATTTGTATGGAGTTCACTTCTGTCGAATTCCTTAGTGTCTCTGTTAAGTACAGATGCGCCTGCAACAGGCAGCACAATTCGGAACTCTGTTCCTACTCCGAGCTGCGAATCAACGTAGATTCTGCCGCCGTGACTCTCGACAACCTGAGCCGCAATGGCGAGGCCGAGTCCGGTTCCCTTGCCCGACTCTTTGGTTGTGTAGAACGGATCGAAGATGCGGCTTACGGTTTCAGGCGACATGCCCGTTCCGGTATCTCTGATATGAATCGAAAGTTCATCCCCGAGATCTCTCATGGATACATACAGATCTCCCCCGTCATCTCTCATTGCATCATACGCATTGAGCACCATATTCATCACAAGCTGTGAGAGTTGTGTGCGGTCTCCCTTTACTCTCTTATCCGTAGGTTTGAATCTGACCTTTATCTCGACATTCTTTGGTTTAGCAGGGAGCGTAACTTTAAGGGCACTTCTGAGAAGGTCCTCGACATCCAGTTCATCGAAGTTCTCCTGCTTGCCTTTTTTTGTAAGGTCCGCAAGTCCCTGCACTATATCCTTTGCCTTTACGGAAGCGTTATATACCTCCATGAGGTTTTCCTGTATGTCTGTTTGGCTGTCATCGAGCATTTCCATGGACATCATACTGTATCCCATTATAGGTGTCAGCAGGTTATTGAAGTCGTGTGCTATGCTGGCGGCCATGGTGCCGATAGTCTCGAGCCTTTGATGATGAGTAAGGGCCTGCATCTGCTGGTTAATCTCCTCCATCGTTTCGGCTCTTTTGGTCATCTCTTCAAGCTCAGTTAAATTCGCAGAATTGATTCTGTCCATGAGCAGGATTATGAAGAGCATCAGGAGTATTCCGATGATGGCAAGGCCGCCGTATGCAAATATCTCGTGAGCCGCCTCTTTGGTGATATATATGTCTCCGTCAAATCCGGAGAGATTGGACCACACTTTATACAGGCCGACGAAAATAAAACCGAGGGCCACAAGGACCACGGCACCGAATATCAGTCTGCTTATGTTGCTCTTCTGTAGATATTGCAAATCGTTTCCTCCACTGCCGGTCGGATGATTCGGCCACCTGCTCTATTCTACACGAAAAACACTAAAATTTGTAGCACATGACACAATTAACCACAAAATATGGTACAATATTCCCCGAAGGAGACTTGGAGACATGGCAGACAAAGTATTAGTAGTAGATGACGACAAAACCATACTTACGATGCTTCACAAAGCACTCAAAGGCAACGGCATAGACACCGACCTTGCAATCAGCGGAGAAGCAGGACTTGAGCTTCTGACTCAGAACACATACGACCTGGTTCTTCTGGATATCAACATGAGAGGTATAGATGGTTTTGAAGTTATTCAGAAAATGAGAGGTATGGGCATTACGACACCGGTTATGGTAGTCAGCGGCAGGAAGGAAGATCAGGACGCCCTCCACGGACTTGAACTCGGTGCAGACGACTACATTTTCAAACCTTTCAATCCTGTCACCTTGGTCGCCAAGGTCAAGGCTCTCATCAGGAGAAGCCGCAGCAGTTCTCCTCAAGGTACGAGCAACATCATCACAGCCGGTCCTTTCAAATACAATACGACCACGCTGAGATTCTATAAAAATGACGAAGAGATCCCTCTCTCCGCCAAAGAAAATTCGATGATTAAACTCTTCATCGACAACGTAGACCACATATTCTCCAAGGATATGATATACAGTGTCATATGGGGCGAGACCATAATAGACGAAAACGCCATCATGGTATACATCAACAGGCTTCGTCAGAAAATAGAAGATGATCCGTCCACTCCTAAATACCTGCTTACAGTCCGCGGACTCGGCTACAGGTTCACCGTCGGCAGCGATTCCGATAACTAAAAACAAAAGGTGCAGCATCTGCACCTTTTTAAATGATAATTGTCACGTTTGGTTAAGCATACACTTTTACCGTTTTATTCGTTTTCTGCTTCAGCATCATCATCGCCTTCGATTTCTATTGCTTCGCCGTCCACTTCAATTTCTTCAGCGCCGGCTTCGGCATCCTCACCTTCGTGATCGTGGTCGTGTTCTTCTTCAGCCTCTTCCTCAGCTTCTTCCTGAGCCTCTTTGACCTTTTTTTTAGCCTCTTTGTAAGTCATCTTTACGGAGTTGACTTCCTCTCCGTTCAGAGTCATCTTGACAGTCGCATCAGCGCTGAAGCCCCTTACATTTGGTTTCATCGATGTCAGGAAATATGCAGCAATATCTTCCATACTTTCCTTGCCGTCATCACCGCTGTAGTTTTCTTTCAGCGTAGCAGCTGTCTCTTTGTCATCGACATCGGCTGTCATCTCGATGTTTATGGAATTGCCCTTGGCTGTGAGGGATGCTGTCGTATACTCGTCAACCGGCATGTTTTCGTACATCTCGGCTCCGCCTTCTTTTTCTATGTATTTTTCAATCGTAGCAGGCTTGCTGAAATAGTTGTATCCTGCAACGAAAGCGAACATGCCTATAAGAACACCGAAAATCAGGATTCCGAGCAGGAGGTTGTTAGGTCTGCTCTTTTTCTCCTCGACGAGGTTAGCTGCCTTGCGAGCTGCCTTGGCTTCCCTGCGCTCTCTCTTTTTCTGAAGAGTCGCATTCGGAGCAGGAGCGGTTTCAATTTTAACTTCTTCGTCCTTCATAGCGGCAGACGCGGTTTCAGCTTTGACCTCTTCGGTCTTCTTGGCCTCGTTCTTTATCTCGTCGGAAGTCTTCTTTGCAGCCGTAGTCTTCTTGGCATTCTTCTCGGCTTCATCCTTTTTAGGAGCTGCTTTCTTCGTCTTTTTAGACTCATCCTTCTTTTCGTCGGAAGTCTTTTTAGCTGTTGTCGCTTTAGCCTCTGCAGAAGTTTTCTTTGCAGCCGGAGCCTTCTTGGCCTCGTCCTTCTTCGGAGCCGCTTTCTTTTTTGGTTCCTTTACTTCTTTTTTCTCTTCAGTTTCTTTTTTTACTTCTTTCGTTTCTTTCTTCTCTGCCATTACTCGGTCTCCCTTATATATAGATTATCTGTCTATTGCATCTCGGCTCCGCAGTCAAGACAATACGGACTGCCTGCCGGATTGAGCATGCCGCATTCAGGGCACGCTGCCATTTTACTTTCGTCTATGGCATCAACAAGTTTGACTCTGTTGCCTTCGTCAAGTTTCTTTGCCACCAGCCATGCATAACTGCTGAACTTGTAGTCCTGGATGTAAATCCTTCGGTGCGTGATTTCGGCAATCCGGGCCTTGCCTGCAGCGTAGGCCTCAGCGTCTTGCCACATGATTATTTCTACACTGCGCCGTCCGTCCTTATCCGTCACGAGCGCCAACGCATGATAATCATCGCAGCACATTATAGCATATATTGCATCATCAAGGGCCAAAACTCCGTAATTTAGGGGCTTGCCCTCTCCATCTATAAACACGAGTGTATGTCCGGCGAATTTGATATCACCGAATTTCTGGGCCTTTTTATTAATAATCAGGTAATTGCTGCTGATCATCAGAATGTGATACCTGCCAGATCTATCAGTAATCCCCATACCACACCGATGGCATAAAGACCTGCTATGATAAGAGCATTTTCCTTCGGATGCCTGTTTGTTCTCGCCAGCACCAATATGCCGACTCCGGCTCCGACCAGGAGCCCGCTCATCATCTGACCAGCACTCAGCATGTTTTCGAGATATAGCTCCGCGATTACTACTGATGCAGCGCAGTTCGGTATAAGCCCGATTAAGCCGCATATGAAGCATCCGAGAATCGGAACGCTTCCCAATGCTCCCGCAACTGCTTCTTTGCCCGCAAAGCCCACCAGCAAGCTCAACACTAGCGAAATGATAATAATAAACACTGCAATCTTAATCGTATGAACAAATGCGGATCTTACTATACCGCCTCCTTCATCCTCACAGCCACAGTGATCCTGTTCACATAGATCGTGGATGTGTTTATCTTCTCTGTCTTTTCTGCCTATCATCCTAAGCAGAATGTCTGCCATCAGCCCGCTTATAAAAGCAATGCATAGTTTGAACGCCAGGATTTTAATTATGGAAGAGAGGTCCACTGATGAGGATATGAATATCGGAAGCATCTCATCGGATGTGGAAAGGAAAACAGCAAGCATGGTTCCCGCTGTAATTACTCCGCCGGAGTACAAGCTGGCCGCTGCTGCCGAAAAGCCGCACTGCGGAATCAGACCGATACCTGCTCCGAGCAGATGGCTAGCTTTGCCCACTTTGGTCAGCAACTGTACAGACTGATCTTCGGTCTTTCCCTCCAGCCACTCCATTGCCAAATAAGTTACGAAAAGAAACGGCAGCAGAGTTGCCGTGTCTTTAATCGTATCCAGAAGTGCATCTATGATGATTTCATTCATTCTCTATTATTATCGAACTATTATACTTAGTTCAGTTATTTAGCCATTGCATTAGGCCTAATTGTAATAATCGAGGTCGTTCCTTTATCCGGAGAACTTGTTATGGTGAGTTCGCCACCGACTTCCATCAGGAGTCTGTCCATAAGATTCGGTATATCTCCCTCGTCCGGATCCATGCCGGATATACTCTTGATATCAAAGCCGACGCCGTCGTCCCTAACTCTAATCTGAGCCCCGTCATCAGACAATTTCCTGGAAGTAATCTTTATAGTGCCACCTTCAACTTTTGATCCTATTCCGTGTATGACCGCGTTTTCGACAAGCGGCTGCACCGTAAGCGGCGGAATCAGGAAATCTTCGTATTCTATATCATACTCGACATTCAGTTTTTCGCCGAATCTTATCTTTTCAAGCATGAGATAATTCTTAATCTCTTCAAGCTCCCAGCTGAATTTTACAAGTTCCTGTTTCTCAACAGCTTCAAGTGTACTCTTCATGTAGTCAGAGAATATCTTTACGGCACGCTGAGCTTCTTCCGGATCCGTCTCGCAGAGATAATAAATCGTGGTAAGCACGTTGTATAAAAAGTGAGATTTCATCCTGCCGGCAGTGATACTGAGCCTGCTTTGAAGTTCTTTGGCAGCCTCTCTTTCGTGGCGAACCTCAAGTTCCATATGATGTTGTGTATATACAATCAGGAATTCCACAACAGCAGCAGGGTAACGAAGCTCTATGCCCTGTGCAATAGGTTCGCATATCGTCGCGATGCCCATCAATATCGGCATAGATAAAAGTGCCATGGTTTCCCTGTAGCCGAGTGCCCTTCGGTTTTTTATCAGCAGGACAAGTGACATTAATATCAGTATTATTCCGCCAATATGTCCAATGAAGAATGTACCGCTGAACCCATTCTGATGAGAGCTAATCTCACTGAGTGTAGGACTGAACAATGAAAGTATCCAGAGAAGCGCTCCCACTACTCCGACAGAAACAGCTACATATGCAACTGTTTCCGGGATTTTCTTATTTCTGTTCGATCTGTTAATCATCTCTACAATATAGAAGATGTACAGAACATATACGGCATATATTCCCACATATGCCAGAGATCTCATTATGACATTCAGAGCGTCCGTCTTCTCCGGACCGTGAATGAAACTCACGTCATAGCAAATAATCATACACGCCGAAACGAGCATCTTGGCATAAAAAATCCCAGATGCTCGGTTCTTCAGTTTGAAGCGCGGATAGCTCATCAGAATAACAAGAAGTATTAAACTGCAAAAGCTCAGCACTGCAATATTAATTGCTCTGACAGTCAGTGGTGAAAGCTCCATCATAATGTTTCTAAATCGGTTACTTTTCGCTCTCCCTCATTTCAAGGCTGCCATGAGTAACTTCAGCCCAACTGTATTGCTGCATATATTCGCCGTGATAGGAGTTGATGCCTTTAGGTTCTCCGGCGAGATAGTCGAAGAAATCGCACTTAACCTTTGAAGGCAGGATTCCGATTCCTCCTCTCATGACCACGACTGCGTCGTTGGCACCGACATTCTTAAGCGTATCTACAAGATCTTTACGGAGCTGTTTGATATAGGAAGATCTGTCTTCGTCATCATCCCACAGAGTGCTCCTGATCTCTCCAATGTCTACTACTGCGCAGTTTCTGTCAACGAGATATGCGAGAAGTTCTTTGGTCTTGGTGTACTTAAAGCGCAGTGGCTCTCCGTTGTAGAACACCTCGAAGTTTCCGAATGCCTGAACCCTGAGGCCTCTGTCATCATCTTCCAGGGGACGACGCAGGTTATCGAGCTCGCGACTGACCTTCTCTACTGTAAGAGGTTTGGTGATATAGCCGCTTGCGTGAATCTCGAATGCCTCTCCGGCATATTCCTGATAAGCCGTTGAGAAGATGATATTAGTATCCGGAGATACTTTCTTAATCTTCTTGGCAAGCTCAACTCCGGACATTCCCGGCATCTGAATATCCAGGAATGCGATGTCAAACTTCTTTTGTTCAGCCTGTTCAAGTGCTTCTTCTGCACCCTCGCACTGTGTAATTTCGGCAGTAGGCATGCACTGCTCAATTACTCTGACAGCTCCTTCGCGTATGACTCTTTCGTCATCTACTACTAAAATTTTGATCATCGTTTTACCCAATCTAACGGCGGGACCTTGTCACCAACGTCCGCCTTTTCTTCGTTACAGTAAATCATTAACTTATAAAGTATGGAATAATTATAATACAGTTTAATAATTTTAACAATATGTCACAATAGCAGCAATTATGATTATCGACGACGAAAAAGGAGGTCCGATTGGGTCAGGACCTCCCTTTTCTGTATTTTTACTGTAACGATGAACTATATGTAAGGAGTGTTAGGTTCTGTATATTTTCAGAGGTTTAATCTCTGTCTCTGACTTAGTTATTAGCTTGAGAATACCTGAGCCCAG
>JAFREV010000034.1 GCA_017434685.1 Mogibacterium sp. | reverse complement strand
TTGTATGGATCTGCAAAGGCATAGCTAATGTCATACTCAGGATCATGGGTAAGGACGTCAATGTCGATGATGCTTATTTCTCCGAAGACAAAGTCATGTCAATGCTCGACAGAGGACAGGAATCAGGGGAGATAAAGGAAGAGGGCCGTAAGATGATAGACTCGATTTTCGAGTTTGATGATCTTCTTGCATATGAGATTATGACACCTCGTACCGATGTGTTTATGTTCGACATCAACGATGAGCGAAACGAATACTTTGATGAATTGATGGAGCTCACTCACTCAAGAATACCTGTATATAACGGAGATCCTGATAATATCGTGGGCATTCTTCACATCAAGGATTATCTGCACCAGGCTACGAAAAAAGGTTTTGACAAGGTAGATATTAAGAAACTGCTGAGGCCTGCGTATTTCGTACCTGAAACAAAGAATATAGACGCTCTTTTCAGAGAGCTTCAGATTGAAAAACAACATCTGGCAATTCTCATAGATGAATACGGCGGATTCAGCGGCATAGTCTCTGTAGAGGACATCATCGAACAGATAGTCGGCGACATAGATGATGAATTCGACGAAGAAGACAGAATCATCGAAAAAATTGACGACAGAACCTATGTTGTAGACGGCAATGTTTATCTGGATGACCTGGAAGAGGAGTCCGGAATTGAACTGGAATCCGATACAAGTGAGACTGTCGGCGGCTTTATCATAGACCTTATGGGAGAGATCCCAAAGGAAAAAGTCAAATACGGAACCATTTCGTATGAGAACTACGATTTCGATATCTTATCTGTTAAAGACAGAAGAATAGAGAAGATCCGCATTAAGATTAATGACAAAGAGTCTGAGGAAGAACAATAATGGAACAGGATAGCAACCTCGTAGCTCTCACGGAGAAAATAGTCCTTGGTTTTAAGGAAGTCAGCCGTTTTCCCAAACATGGCAGATCTTCGAGATCGGGAGAATATACACATCCTTCGATTAAGATTACCGAAGAAGACGGTGAATACACTATTAATATCGATGTATTTGTATATTACGGAGTGAATATTCCGCAGCTGTGTTATGACATCCAAACAGGACTTATTCACAGCTTGATGGAGCATGCCGGTGTAGTTGTCCGGAGTGTAAACATCAGAGTAGAAGGCGTAGATATAGTTGATAAATAAACAGAGGTCTCAGTGAACAGAGAAATAATCAGAGAAAAAACAATGCAGCTTATATATCAGATGGAAGCATCGGGGAAGTTTGATGTATCCGAGCTGAGTATGATGGAAGAGGATTCAAACATCATCGGTAAAAAACAAGCCGATGACACACTTGATGCGATTAAAAACCACAAAGAAGAAATAGATGCTGTCATCAACTCCAATCTGGATAAATGGAATTTTGATCGTATAGCAAAGACAGATTTGGCTATTCTTCGCACCGCAGTGGCCGAGATGATGTATCTCGACTATATTCCTGCAGTTGTTTCAATTAACGAAGCAGTCGAACTGGCAAAAAAATACAGCGAAGATAATGCATATAAATTCGTAAATTCCGTACTTGGTAAGGTAAAAGCAGAAGTGGAGCAGGAGGCCGAATGATTTATCTCGGTATAGACACTTCAAATTACAAGACATCAATTGCAGCTGTTGATGATAAAGGACGAGTACTATCAGATATCTCAGAGTATCTTGAAGTTCGTTTGGGAGACAGAGGTCTTCGGCAGTCGGAAGCTTTTTTCAAGCATTCGAACAAACTGCCGAAGCTTTTTGCATCTATGCTTAAATACATAGATATCAATGATGTCGTTGCCATAGGTGTATCAGAGAAGCCAAGGCGGCTTGAGGATTCTTATATGCCGTGTTTTCTCGCAGGTGTCAATCTTGCAGAAGTCCTTTCAAAAACGCTGAATGTTCCTTTACATAGATTCTCACATCAGGAAGGACACGCCTCTGCGATAATCGAAACCGGTGAGGATTCTGACATATACAGAAACTCGCTTTTAATGCATCTGTCAGGCGGCACAACCGAGATTCTCAAATGTAAAGCTGATGATAAAGGATACTTAATGAACATAGTAGGAGGAACTTTGGATATCAGCTTCGGTCAGCTCCTCGACAGATTTGGCGTAGCTCTCGGATTTCCGTTTCCTGCCGGAATGTTCATAGATGAATTGGCTTCAAGATGCGACGGGAGAGATCTTCCGAAGATCGTGCCGGGAATACGCATAATGGACGGATATTTTAATCTGTCAGGCCCCGAAACAGTCCTGATGGACTATGCAGGCAAATATACAAACAAATACCTTAAAAACGAAAATTCAGGGGATTTAAGTCTGATTTATACAGATGACTTGGCTGCTGTTTGTTATGAGATTATAGACAGAATCGCGGAATTGATGCTGCTTTCCGCCGATTACTTAAGCAAAGAGTATAGTTGTGATACTGTATATATGGCAGGCGGTGTTTCTTCTTCAGATACTCTGAGGAAAATCATAGCATCTAAACACGGCAACAGCTCATACAAAATCGTATTCGGAGACCCAAAACTGAGCGGAGACAATGCCATCGGAACAGCTCTGCTTACAAGGAGGATCAATAAAAGATGAGACCTGTAAGTGTCAGTCAGGTAAATGAATACATTGCTAAGAAATTGAGAGATGACTACAATCTCAAAGGTCTTGCCGTGGAAGGAGAGATATCCGGTCTTTC
>JAFREV010000033.1 GCA_017434685.1 Mogibacterium sp. | reverse complement strand
TCTAATGCTTGCTGCTTATTTATAATTTGTTCAAGAACAACTATGGACAAGGGGACCGCTTATGAAGAAGAAAATTCAAATGAAAGAGGATGTGCTTGAAATGATTCTCTCGGAATCAATCAGCAATATTCCATCTTATGCATCTATGGACTCTGAAGAAGATATCGATGACGGTGTCAAGGCTCTCCTCCGTCCAATTTTTGGGATTAAGGCGGTGAAAGGAAAGACTACTGGAGTTAAGGCCATAGATGACCTCATTCCAGCCTGGCATGGTGATAAGGGGCACGGGAAACCGGATGTCATGGTCTTTAATTTCTTTGGCAACAAAGAAATTAATATGATTATAGAAAATAAGGATATCAATTCAAGCGAAGACCCACTGCCGCAGGCAGAGCGTTATGCTCAAGTCGGGATGTCTATCGGAGCCCCAGTAAGAGTAATCGTAGGAAATCATCCGAAAAAGAAGTTATCTGTAAAGGTGTTGTCAGATAACGCGTATCATGCTCTAAAGATAAACGGTCACACGGTTCACTCCATACCTGGACCTGAAATCATCAAGCTAATCTACGAAAATCCTAATGCTAATGAGTTTATTCTTGAAAAATTGGTTGAGGAGCCTTTCACGCAAAAGGATTTCCATCGCATTATCAATAACCTAAAAACATTGTATCGACAGATAACTGAATTGGGCAATGGCGACGATATTTCAATCAACTTTACAGTTGCTCTTGTTGCGCTCAAGATGATTATGGAGAAGCAAGGTAAAGCATGGAGCTCAATAAAGGGAACCAGCGATATAATGCATGAACTGGATATGATTATAGGTAGAACCGCAGATCCAGATCTTAAAGAAAAATACGCAGACATTTTTATTATAAAAGATGAAAAGACGCAGAATACGGTTTTCGATTGCTCTTCGATGGTTGAAAACATTGACGTTCGTGAAAAAGAAGAAGGAAGGACAACCAACTCTGATACAAGCAATTCGGTTCTCATGCAGATACACTCGCAGCTTTCAGAAATCCCTAACGACGACTTGGTAGGCGTAGACTTGTTTGGAGAAGTCTACGAGTGCCTTGCAAATAGACAAACAAAAAGAAGTATGGGCGAATACTTTACGAGGCGTCACATAATTAATGCAATAGTGAAAATGCTTCTAAGCGAGAACCTAATCGAAGACATTGTAAGAAGTGAGAAGAAAATCGCAGACCCAGCGTGCGGCACGGGAGGCTTCCTGACAGAAAGTTACAAACATATTTGTGATTATTGCGCAAGAAATTATCCAGCGATGGACACTACCGAGCTTGCAAGCAAAATTATAGTCGGGTATGACATAAACCCAAACAATATCGGAAGAACAAGAATAAATATGACACTTGCGGGTGACGGTTTCTCTGACATAAGAAGGCGTGATTCATTGAAGGCTTCAGACTTGGAGTCGGATTTGGATTTTATTCTTACAAATGTTCCATACGGGGCAGGAGATTATGCGATTTCGGATGCATCGTCGATCGATCCTTTCATAAAGGGAAACAAGGACAAGAGGTTGGAACTGAATTTTGTTATTAGAATTATCCAGCTTTTAAGAAAGGGCGGCAAGTGCGCGGCTATATTGCCTGAGGGGCTGTTAGAAGCCCCTACTCTTTCGGATTTCCGAGCATTCTTCCTTAGGAACTGCAAGCTGAACGCCATAGTATCCCTCCCGAAATTTGCTTTCGCTCCGTATACAAAATGGAAAACCTATGTGGTTCTTTTTGAGAAAAGAAATCAGCCTTTTGATGATATTGAGGATGTAATTAGACTGAATGAAAAAATATGGTGCTACATTGTTGACAACGAAGGATTTGCGAATTCAGACAAGCGCTTTCCGACAAATTCGATAAATGCCGACGGATCTTGGAAGCATAATGAATTGTCTGAATACATTGATACTGATGGCGTATTACGTTCATCTGAATTGCAAGTAGCGTGGGAGTCTAAAGCGGAAGACATCCAATGCAAGTACCATAATGAGTGGGATGAGCCGATTTATGGAAAGAAGTATGGTTACATTTCTATGCTCGATATTGCGGCAAACAAAAGCTTAGAGTTCCCGAAAATTCCGTTCAAGGAAGTTAAGTCAAAAATAATATCAGAAGCAAATAACAACGCGATACTCGCAGAGAAGTCGCACAAAGAACTTATTAGTCTTTGTCGGGAAGGTCGTTCGGGCTATACTGTTGACAAATCAGACCTTTGCGATGATGCCGGATTGAGCGATAAGGCAGCAGGAATTCTTAACGACTTGCAAATACAGTATGATCAGGATAACGATTCTTTTTATGATGTATCTTCAGAGGTCGTTCGCTACATGCTTTCGCTTTCTCCTGAAAAGTATTTCCGCAATGAAGTAAAAGAGCCTATGACTCTTGAGGAATTGGATAGTGCAATAGCGGGTATACATGCAAAATTAGGGGTCTTAATTCCTGGAGGTAAATAGTGCTGATAAAAGATTTGTTTTATATTCAATCAGGTGGAACAATCGGGGAAAGGGAGGTTTATGAAAACAAGGGAACCTTTCCTATGGTCACAGCTCAAACTAAGGGCGATGGCATTGCCTGGACAATTGATGAAGCCTATGTTAGAGAGCGAGAGCCACAAAATGTTATCGATGAGGAGTGCTTGACCTGGACTAAAAACGGCTCTAAGTGCGGAAAAGTTTTCTACAGAAATTACTCTTTCTACTCTAACGCGGACAACGGCGTCCTTTTGCTTAAGGAGAAATATAAGAAAGATATTGACTTGCAATATTTTGCTTATGCTCTGAATTCTGTGACTGATAAGTATGTTACGAGTCGTGATTCAAAGGGGAAACTGAATAATGCCGTTATGTCAAATATTGACGTCTCCGCTCTCCTCATAGACATACAGGAACAGCGATGCATCGCCAAGAAAATCCGAGAAATTTCAGATCTGAAGGATGCGCTTAAGAGACTTCATAGCGAGTTAACAATTTTACTTGGACGGCAAGTAGCATGCGATGCTAATCAGAGCAGTGATGAAAGCATGCTGATTGAAGATTTGTTTTATGTTAAGACAGGAGCGCGAATAATAGAAGAAGAGGTATATCAGAATCCTGGTGATTTTCCATGTGTAACATCGCAAACCGCAAATAATGGGATTGCTTGGTATGCAGATATTAATTGGTTGGACGCAGAGTATAAGGAAAAGATTATTCGTGCGGACGAATGCCTTACATGGACCAAGGACGGAGCTAAGTGCGGAACCTTCTTCTATCGGGATTACGCATTTTACCCTAATGACCATTGCGGCGTGCTGATTCCGAAAGAGGAATACGTTAGGCGGATTAATCTAAAATGGTTTATGTACACATACAGAAAGTATATATCAACATACATTACTTCATCAGACAACCAGGGGATGTTATATAACGGGGTAGTTCGAAAAATAAAGATACCCGCCTATCTTCCTCCTATAGAGCATCAAAACGATATTGCAAAGAGATACGAAGAAATGGAGACTATGGCTGACAACATCGAACAGGCATTGTCAATGATAGACCTAATCATAAGTTAACACACAAAAAACAGCCCCTCGATTTTTTTAATCGAAGGGGCGTCTTTTTGTTTGGAGTCACAACATCTTAACTTAATGACGTTGGAGTGTCTCCCGGCTGTTTTTTATGCCAAAATACAGATGCATTTGTGCTAAAATAATTATGATGAAATACTATAATGTGCAATTCGTATAAGGGACATATATCATGAGTACAAACAGCAGCTTAAAACCGAAGAATGATTTAATATCCAGACTGTTTTTCAGTTTGCTTCCTGTTCAGGTTCTCATATACGCGATGGGATTTATCAACACTATCGTAGACGGAATTATGGCAGGCCGCTTTATAGATTCCACCACTGTCGGAGTGGTCGGACTGTATTTCTCAATGGTAAATGTCTTGAATGCAACCAGTTCAGTTCTGCTCGGCGGAACTACGGTTGTCTGCGGCAGATACCTCGGAAGAGGAGATATCGAAAAGACCAAGGGCGTTTTTTCTCTTAATATAACGGCGACATTTATCGTAGCCGCTTTTCTGGCGATAGTCAGTGCGGTGATTCCGGGTCCGCTGGCGGACCTGCTCGGCGCGAACGCCGAGCTTCGCGGAGACCTTATGAAATATATTGCGGGCTACGCGGTCGGAATCATCCCGATGCTATTGGCCCAGCAGATAGCGGCCTTCCTGCAGATGGAGAGGCAGAATAAACGCGGATACATCGGAATCGCCGGCATGATAATTGCCAATGTATTCCTGGATATATTACTCGTTGCGGTTCTTAAGCTCGGAATTACCGGACTTGCCCTGGCAACCAGCCTGAGCAACTGGGTATATTTCCTCATTCTTGCACCATACTATCTGACCAAGAAAGCTCAGCTTAAATATGACAGGAAGAACATACTTTGGAGCGAACTGCCGGAGATTGTCAAAATCGGATTCCCGGGAGCGCTGCTGATTTTCTGTCTGGCCATAAGAGCTGCCTGCCTCAACCGCATATTGATTCACTATGCGGGCAATGCGGGGCTTTCGGCACTCTCTGCCTTCAATATGATATCCGGCATATTCATCGCGTTCTGCGTGGGAACGGGCAATGTCGTCCGCATGCTGGTGAGTGTGTTCGTGGGTGAAGAAGACAGAAACTCAATGAAAAAAGTGCTTAAAACCGCACTTACCAAAGGTATGGCCCTATCCGCAGGCGTGGCGGTAGTTGTTGTAATCATAGCGCCTGTTCTTTCGGGATTATTCTTCCCGGATCGCTCAAGCGAGGTATATACGCTCACAAAGCAGCTGTTCATAATATATGGTCTTTGTGTACCGCTGGTGATGCTTGCCCAGATCAGCATCAATTACTTCCAGGCTACCGGACACAACGTATTTGTAAATGTGGTGTCGCTGGTAGACGGGCTGCTATCCGTTGTGATACCTGCCGCACTTCTCGCACCTATACTCGGAGCATTTGGCGTGTGGCTCGCCAATCCTATAGGCATTATCATCACCATACTTTGCTCGGTGGTCTATGTATTCATTAGTTTGAAGAGATTTCCGAAGCATGCAGAAGAGTGGATGCTGCTTAAACCGAACTTTGGTGTGGCAGCGGAGAATTGCCTGGATATCTCCATCGAGAGCGTGGAGGATGTAGCGGGCACAGCAGAACTCGTGCAGGAGTTCTGCGACAAACACGATATGGCGGCCAGACCGTCGTACTATGCGGCGCTCTGTCTCGAGGAGATGGCCGGCAACGTTATCAAGCACGGCTTTACAGCAGATAAGAAGAACCACTACCTCAATGCGAGGGTGGTATATCTCGACGACACAGTTCTGCTGAGGCTCAAAGACGATTGTCAGACCTTCGATCCTTCACAGCTTGCGGATTTTGTATCCGCAACGTCGGAATTCAACAGCATTGGGCTGAAGATGGTATATAAGATTGCCGATGAAGTAAGCTATCAGAATCTGCTGGGACTTAACGTTTTGACCATTTCCATACACGAAGATAATATTGCCGCGATGGATGTCAATGACTATCTGCTGGAGAGAAAACTCAAAGAAGAGGACCCTGAACTCCACCAGGTATTCAAGGACACGGCTTTTGTCGCCCAGAGGATACTCAGCAAATACAAGACGCTCTTCCCTGATTATACGGACCACTCGCAGTTCCACAGCCTGACGGTCATAGATTCGTGCAACAAGATTATCGGAAGAGAGCAGATTGATAAGATGAACAAGGACGAAGCTTTCGTGCTTCTGATGGGTTGCTATCTGCATGATATAGGCATGGGAATCAGTGAGCATGATTATGAGGAATTCAAGGATGTGATGGGTGCGAAAGAATTTTTCAAAGAGCATCCTAATGCGGATAAGACCGAATTCGTCAGAACCTACCACAACGATTTCAGCGGTCTGTTCATAGACAAGTATGCGGGACTCTTCGATTTGCCGTCGGATGAATACGTATTCGCGATCAAGCAGGTCGCAAGAGGCCACAGAAAGACGGATCTTTACGATGAGAAGGAATATCCGGTGGACTACAAACTGCCGAACGGCAATACGGTTTGTCTGCCGTACCTGGCAGCCCTGCTCAGGCTCTCCGATGAGATAGACGTGGCAGCGTCCAGAAACCCGCTTGCCTTCTTCGATATAGAACTCATAACCGACGAGGAGTCATTGCTGGAAAACAAGAAACTCATGGCCATAAAACAGGTCAAGATGACGAAATCCGCGTTTATAATCGAGGCCGTTACAGACGACAAGGAAATAATCGATTCCATAGATCGTGCGATAATAAAAATGCAGGAAACTTTGGACCTCTGCAGAGAAGTCACTGAGAAGAGGACGAAGTTTGTCATCAGCCAGAAGAGAGTAATCTTAAGGCGAAGAGATCGATAATCAACCGTTAAATATAAGAGGAAAGAATGAGCTATTTAGATAATATAAGAAACTTCAGTATAATCGCGCATATCGACCACGGAAAATCAACTCTGGCCGACCGCCTCATCGAAAAGACGGGGCTCGTAGAAGCCAGGGACATGAAAGAACAGTATCTGGACAATATGGATATCGAGCGCGAGCGCGGTATCACCATAAAGCTTCAGACGACAAGACTGAAATACAAGGCAAATGACGGACAGGAGTATACCCTGAACCTCATCGACACTCCGGGCCACGTGGACTTTAACTACGAGGTCTCGCGTTCGCTTGCGGCCTGCGACGGTGCCGTGCTGGTTGTTGATGCCACACAGGGCGTGGAGGCGCAGACTCTGGGCAATGTATATCTGGCTCTCGATGAGGACCTCGAGATACTGCCGGTCCTCAACAAGATGGATCTCGACTCCGCACGCCCTGACGATGCGAGAGACGAGATTGAGGAAATCATAGGGCTCGATGCATCGGAGGCACCGGAGATCTCCGCAAAGACGGGGCAGGGTGTCGATGAGATGCTGGAGAAACTCGTCGAGGTAATCCCGCCTCCAAAGGGCGATCCTGACGGAAAACTCAAAGCCCTTATCTTCGATTCATACTACGACAGCTATAAAGGCGTAATCATATACACCCGCATATTCGACGGAAAGGTTAGGCGCGGAGACATCATCCGCATGATGAATACGGGCAAGAACTACGAGGTAACAGAAGTAGGATATTGCATACCGAGCACGCTTCCGGCAGATGAACTGAAAGCGGGTGAGGTAGGCTACATCTGCGGCAGCATCAAGCAGGTCGCTGACGCACGGGTCGGAGATACCATTACGCTTGCATCCGACCCTACGAGCGAGCCTCTTAAGGGATACAAGAAGGCCCAGTCGATGGTGTACTGCGGCATATTCCCGGCCGAGGGCGAGAAATATGAGAATGTAAAGGACGCGCTTGAGAAACTCCAGGTCAATGACGCCGCGTTCAATTTCGAGCCGGAGAACTCGGCCGCACTGGGATACGGATACAGGTGCGGTTTCCTCGGGCTTCTGCATATGGACGTGATTACGGAGAGGCTCGCGAGGGAGTTCGACCTCGATGTCATCACGACCCTGCCGTCGGTAGTATATAAGGTCGTGATGAAGGACGGGCAGGTCCTTGACATCCAGAATCCTTCGAACCTGCCCGATCCTACGCTGATAGCGCACATCGAGGAGCCTATCGTCAAAGCGGAAATCATGACACCAAACGAATACGTGGGAAGCATCATGACTCTTTGCCAGGGAAGGCGAGGCAAAATGCTCGATATGGAGTATTTGACCAAGACCAGAGTTCAGCTCAGATACGAGCTGCCGCTCAACGAAGTCATATACGATTTCTTTGATGCACTTAAATCCAGAACGAGAGGCTACGCTTCGCTCGACTACGAGTTCATCAGATATCAGCCGGCAAAGCTCGTCAAACTCGACATACTTCTGAACCGCGAGCTTATCGACGCGCTTTCAACCATAGTGCCGGAAGAGTCGGCACAGGCCAAGGGACGCGGCATATGCGAGAAACTCAAAGACATCATTCCTCGTCACCAGTTCGAGGTTCCGATCCAGGCTGCTATAGGTCAGAAGATAATAGCCAGAGAGACAGTGCGTGCATACAGAAAAGACGTGCTTGCCAAGTGCTACGGCGGAGACGTATCGCGTAAGAAAAAACTTCTCGAAAAGCAAAAAGCAGGAAAGAAGAGGATGCGCCAGTTCGGTACTGTAACAGTGCCGCAGGAGGCGTTCACCGAGGTTCTCAAACTCGACGATGCGAAGTAGAAAAGGTATTTATATTCATATTCCGTTTTGTGTAAAAAAGTGCAATTATTGCGCTTTTTTATCCTTTGATGCGGTGACATCTCCGAGAGGTGAATACACTGAAGCCTTATGCGAAGAGATAAGACTCAGGGCGGCTGAGACGAAGGACCGCCGGATAGATACGGTATATATCGGAGGAGGAACGCCGTCGGTACTCGATGTATCACAGCTGCGGGACATCCTGCACACCGTTCGCGAATGCTTCGATATAAAAGAGGATGCGGAGATTACCATTGAGGCAAACCCCGCAACACTCGGCCGAAAAGACGGTGTTATGCTTGCCAAGCTTCAGGCCTACAAATACATGGGCATAAACCGTCTGTCGATGGGTGTCCAGTCGATGGACAATGACAGGCTGCACTTCCTCGGCAGGATACATACGGCAGAGAATGTCGCAAGGGATATGAAGCTCGCGAGGGAAAAGGGCTTTGACAATCTAAACCTCGACTTGATCTTTTCGGTCCCGGGTGAGAGCAGAGAGGACGCTTTGAAAGACCTCGATGAGATAATCGCCCTGAATCCGGAACACATTTCGTGTTACAGTCTGCAGATAGAAGAGGACACCCCGTTTGCAGAGATGATTGAGCACGGAGAGATGACCGAAGCCCCCGATGAAGAGGACAGAGAGACATATCATGCAATTTGCGGCCGCCTCAGGGAAGCAGGCTACGAGCACTACGAGATAAGCAACTTTGCAAAGCCGGGATACAGATCCCGCCACAACTCTCTGTACTGGGATATGTCCGATTACATAGCATTCGGCCTCGGGGCCAGCGGCTTCACTGACAATGCGAGATATAGGAACACATCAGATATCGAAGACTACATTAAGACAGTAGGCGAGGGCAGACTCCCGATTGCCGAGTCATACGCAAACACTCCTTTCGACAACATCAGCGAAGCGGTGTTCACGGGACTTAGGCGAATCGAAGGAATAAGTTACGAAGATGCCGTAGCTGCTTACGACAGGGCATCGGAAACAACAATAAAGAATTCCCCAAAGGAAAGATTCTGGGAAATATTCAAAGAGGCAAAAACAGAAGCCGAGGAGTACGAAAAACGGGGACTGCTCATCATAGATGATCAAGGCCTCAGGCTCACAGAGCAGGGTATAGATATCAGCAATTCGATAATGTCGCTTTTCGTATAGAAAGGAACCGATATGAACAAGTACATAATGTCGCTTGACCAGGGCACGACGAGCTCCCGAACGATAATCTACGACAAATCGGGCAACATAATCTCATCTGCACAAAAGGAGTTCACTCAGATCTTTCCTAAAGAGGGATGGGTGGAGCACGATGCGACGGAGATATGGGCAACCCAGATGGGAACCGCTCAGGAGGCCCTGCTGAATGCCGGCCTCGATTACCATAACATTGCGGCCATAGGCATCACAAACCAGAGAGAGACGACCATCGTTTGGGATAAAAACACGGGTGAACCCGTGTACAACGCCATAGTCTGGCAATGCAGGCGCACGGCCGACTATGCGGAAAAACTCAAACCATACGAGGATACTATAAAAAGGAAAACGGGACTTCTGGCCGATCCGTATTTCAGCGGAACGAAACTTGCCTGGATACTGGACAATGTGGAGGGCGTCAGAGAGCGTGCCGAGAACGGAGAACTCCTTTTCGGAACCATTGAGACCTGGCTTATCTGGAAGATGACGGGCGGAGAAGTGCATGTATCGGATTACTCCAACGCATGCCGAACCATGCTCTTCGATATCAACACGCTGCAGTGGGACGAAGAACTCTGCGGCCTCCTGAACATTCCGATGTGTATGCTGCCTGCTCCCGTAGAGTGCTCCGCACACTACGGGGATACGGTGCATGAACTCCTCGGAGGACCGATTCCGATCACCGGCTCTGCCGGCGATCAGCAGGCAGCCCTTTTCGGCGAAGCCTGTTTCAGAGGGGGCGATGTAAAGAGCACCTACGGCACAGGCAACTTCCTCCTGCTCAACACGGGACATAAACCTGTTCCTTCAAAGAACGGACTCCTGACCACCATAGCGTGGGGACTTAACGGAGAAGTTACTTACGCACTTGAAGGCTCTGTATTCGTGTGCGGAGCCGCAGTGCAGTGGCTCAGAGATGAGCTCTTGTTCTTCCGCGACGCCAAGGAGTCAGAGCAGCTTGCAACTAAAGTGCAGGACTCCGGCGGTGTATACGTAGTGCCCGCATTTGTCGGTCTCGGTGCACCGTACTGGAATCCGAGCGCAAGAGGTGCGATGTTCGGCATCACTCGTGGCACGAAGAGAGAGCATGTAGTAAGAGCTGTTCTTGAATCTCTTGCATACCAGAACGAGGATTTGCTCTCAGCCATGAAAGCGGACACCGGGAAGGACATAAACACCCTCAAAGTAGACGGAGGAGCCGCACTAAACAATCTGCTGATGCAGATGCAGGCGGACATATCCGGAGTGGACATCGTCAGATACGAATCCATAGAATCCACATCGCTCGGAGCGGCCTACCTCGCCGGACTCGCAGTCGGATATTACGAAAGTCTCGATGACATAGTCGCAAATAAAAAGATAGCCAAGAGCTTCTCTCCGACCACAACGGAAGAGGAGAGAAAACAAAAGATGGCAGGCTGGCATAAAGCCGTAAACGCCACCATCGCATTCCACGAACTCTAAGCAAAAAGGAACCACACACGGTTCCTTTTAAATTACTTACTTAATTCTCCTCTGAGATTCATCTCCATAAGAGTCCTTATCGCTTCGAAACTGCAGCCCCTGCTCAGCAGGAAGGAGAGTTTGGTCACCGCCGCTTCCGTAGTCATATCAAATCCGCTGATCGCACCGGCATCTACAAGTGCGGAACCGGCCTCGTACGCACCGAGTCTGACCGAGCCCTGAGGGCACTGCGTGCAGACCACGACTGCGGTATCTCGTCTGAACGCCTCATTGATAAGCTCAGTCAGCGCAGGGTCATAAGTCGGGATGTTACCCGTACCGAAAGTTTCAAGTATCAGGCCGTCCATCTCCTGCACAATAGGCTTAAACAGCCCAAACTGCACTCCCGGGAACACCTTGATGACACCAAGTTTGCATTCTTTGATTTCAGTAAGCTCAAGCTCTCCCTTAATCTCAAAGCCCTTGTCCAAAACGTGAGCCTTGCTGTATTTGATGTCTATTCCCGCCTTCGCAAGCGCCGGATAATTCGGTGACGAAAATGCCACCATATCATCCGCTGAGTACTTAGTCGTGCGGTTGCCTCTGTAAAGAGAGTTGCCGAAGTACAGACATACCTCGCGCACAACCCCGCAGGCGGCTATCATCAAAGACGTAATAATATTATCTCTGCCGTCGCTTCTGATCTCGCAAAGCGGTATCTGTGAACCCGTAAACACCACCGGTTTATCTAGATTTTCCAACATAAACGACAGGGCAGATGCACTGTATGCCAGGGTATCCGTTCCGTGAAGCACGACAAATCCGTCATATTTCGCGTATTTTTTCGCAACCACCTTCGCAATCATATTCCACTGCTCGTACCTCACGTTTGTCGAGTCAAGCAGGGGGTCGAACTCGATCATATCCCAAGCCGGCATCCTGTCCGAATTGAGATCTCGGATCTGCTCAATCTCAGCCAAAAGGGCGCCTTTTTTAGGTGCATAACCGTTATCCGTCGGCACCATTCCGATAGTGCCACCCGTATTGATAATCAAAACTTTCTTATCCATACACAAATTGTAGCATCTGTTCGCATCAATTAGCAAAAAAAATATAGACAAGGCGCCATCTTTCGGTTATAATACCACTTGCGTCAATTAAATATGCTGCCTTGGTCAAGTGGTCAAGACGCTAGCCTCTCACGCTGGAATCAGGGGTTCGACTCCCCTAGGCAGTACCACTGCAACGATTTAAGAACCTTGTACTATACAGGGGAGGGTGCGCCACAATAGTGTGGTTTAAATGAATCGCGAATTCACGGCTCTAAACAGAGCCGTTTTTTCGTTCTCTTAAAAGAATAGGTATGAAATGGATGATAGTGATAGAAGGCGGGTATATGCCCTAAAAATTGCAAAAATCGTGTTTTTTGAGCCTTGAAATTTCAAGGCTTTCAGGACGCGATTTTTTGGTTTTTCAGAAAATCTTCGATTTAAGCCAAGAAAAAATGAATTGCAAGGGATTTTACCCTTCAATTCATTTTCTTCGGCATAGAGGAAATTTTTTCTCTAATCATCAAATAAAGTCATCTGTTGTTGCCTGTTAGATGGGAACAATAGTCTCCCTGGTGTTTCTATAGCTACTGGTTCAAAAATCCCATCAAGCGCTGTAGTTATTTCATCCCAGTATTCATAAAGCACCTCTGCCTCTATAGGAGAACTTGCGTCTTTACGTAATACAAACATCTCTGTAAGTGCAGAATCTTGTCGTGCTGCGATGATATGGTCATCTGCTAGTTCCTTATGGCCCATTAACACATATGTTTTAGAGTTAGGTGTAGCACTCCTAATTGCTTGACTAGAGGATTTAACTTCTCCAAACATTGTTGCATCAAGATAAGTCTTCACCTCCACGCATACAACTGGAAGTATCAAATAAGTTGGCGCAGAATCATCTATGGTAATGTTAATTCTTCTGCCGATGCAAAAGTCTACATCTTTAGTTACGATTGATATATCTTCACCGTCTACGAATTTCATGCCGGCATATATTCCTTTGTTGAATACATCAAAGGATCCATTAACTATAGCCTCGTGATCTCTAAAAAGATATACGCTTAACTCCTCATAAATAGTGGAAAGAAATTTAGATCTAGTATCTATGTTGTATTCTTGCTGGAAGGCAAATGCTGTATCATAATAGCCATTTATTAACTCTGTTGCTTCTCTAAAAGAATCATTATCTCCATCGGCAAATCTTAAAGTTTGAATTGATTCTCGGAATGGTAGGTATTCTTCATTGTAAAAGCGAGATAGTTCATCAGATAAGTTTTTATAATTTGAGTCAATCTTGTTTTTTATATTGCTTTCATGAATATACAGCATATAAGACACCTCACTTTTATAGTTCTTCAAAATATCTGGTTATAGTTTCGCCTATAGATTTAGCAAGCAATGGGGGGACTGCATTTCCAATCTGCTGGTATTGTGAAATGTTCTTTTCCCATGACATAGTGGTTCGCTTACCGTAGAAAATATATGTATCTGGGAAGGACTGAAGTCTAGCACCTTCTCTAGCAGTATAATTACGATTTATAAAAGGGTGAACGAAATTGCTTTGAAAGCTTGCTGCAACAGTAGGTGATGGCCTATCAGGATATGGGCGCATGTTATTTTGCGAGTAAACTTTCCCGCTTATTTTATCAGCTTCTCCGCGCTTTCTTTGTTGATGCTCCTTATCAACATCGGCAACACTCTGACCATATCCAATTTTACTAAACCGCTCAACCAACCTAGGAGTATGCCTCATTGCAACATGATTATGCAACTCTACACTGTCTTTACGTGCCCACTTTTGGTAGTCAGTTACAGGATCTTTTGTATACTCTGCAGGATCGGTTCCTTCTCGCGCTTCTATTTGAGGAAGATCCATGATTGCATCTTCTATGGTTATCTGATCGTCCCCGAAAAGCCAACCTTTAGGCTCAATCTTTTCAACATCGTAAGGTATGTCATTCCTTAACCCAATGAAGAAAACTCTCATCCTACTTTGTGGGACACCATGCTCTGCCGCATTTAAGGTGAATACTTCAACCTGATATCCTGCTTTTGAGTATTCTGAAAGTATGAGATCCTTCACCAACTCATTTGATTGTGTCTTCATTGATAATATTCCCGTAACGTTTTCCATTACGAAAAATTTTGGCTTGAAATGCTTAACAAATCGGACGAACTCCATGAAAAGACTATTTCTAGGATCCTTTTTATCCCTATTGCCACTTAATGAAAACCCTTGACAAGGAGGCCCACCTATTATTCCGTCAATAACAATAGGTTCATCAAATAAGGTGTCCAAATCAACTACCTTCGTAATATCTTCAGTTATTACTTTTGTTCCTTGGTGATTATTTTTATAGGTTTCTGATGCCCAATCATCAATCTCAACGGCTAAAGGAATTTCAAATCCAGCCATCTCAAAACCTAAACTCAATCCACCGCATCCTGC
>JAFREV010000032.1 GCA_017434685.1 Mogibacterium sp. | reverse complement strand
TCTGCCTTGCACCCATGACTCGTCGATGAAAGAGGTTAATTATCACAAGATGTCGTCGATAGGTTCATTCATGGGATACAAGGGAAATGCCAAGACACAGGTAAGATATATCGATGAGCAGATGAAAGACGGCGTGCGCAGGCTGGATATCAGACTGAATAACAGACACGAGAAATCATACGCTCTCGGCCTCTGGATAAGTTACAAGGACGACGGTAAAAACCTGTGGCTTTGCCACGGCAAGACCTTTATCGGCGGTACTTTCTGGGCGGGCAACCATGATGGCGATGATCTCACTTTCAACGAAACATGGAAGTGGGTCAAGAAATTCCTGGAGCTGCATCCGACAGAGACCATCATACTTGATCTGGCTGCTGAACCTGTCAACTCGTGGGGCCACGACCAGGATGATGATACAGAAACGATAAACGAGAGAGCAAAAAAACTCATACGGGATTTCAGCAAGGAAATCAATCCGTCGACAGGTAAGCCTTATGTATATTGGGAAAATGGACGTGTCGGAAGCAGCATGACTCGCTATCCGATGCTCAAGGAATGTCGCGGTCAGGCGATTTTCGCAGGTGAGTGCGAGGTAGGCGGACTTGACGATTTCAGTATGGGCACCACGGTCGCTACGGCCGAACCGCCCGGAGAACATGGCGAGTCTGCGGACGACAAGATAAGGCATACATACGAATTTTATAATAAGGACAATACAGAAAGACTCAGATATATTCCGACAGATGTTACGGAGCATCTGAACCTCCTGTACAGGGTAAGCGCCCTGACGGCGCCTCTCGGTCTCGCCGGTATACCGGAGGATACTCCTTTGAATGCTGCGGATAAGATACACCAAGCGCTGTACTACAGCAGCAATGACGATACCGGAGTGTTCAATCAAAGAGGCCAGTACGTGGGATGGATACGCCAGGACGGAGCGACGGCAAGGCTTAATCATGTAGTCTGGATATCCAATTTCCCTGAGGATGACCCGGACACACCGGACAAAGATGAGTCTCTGAAGTACTGCACGGTAACCGCGGAGTCTAATATAACGGCTGAAGAGGCTGAAACTGCCGGACTGGATCCGAAGGTGGTAAAGACGCAGACATACAAGCTGCTTAGGGGCACGGAGTTCCTTATCCCGGGAGATATCTACGGATACAATAAAAAGCTGGACGGATGGGATGCGACAGTTCCGTCAGGTTCAGAGGAAGCCGGTGCTGCAAGCTTTGAGCCGGGAGATACATACAAGGTAATGGACGACGTTAAATTCACGGCTAATTGGAGTGCGACCCCGGCCCCGACTCCGACCGAGAAGACGAAGGTCAGGGTCGTATGGATAGACAGGAATGACGAGGATGAAATCAGACCGGTTAAGATTACGGTTCAATATAAAAAGAACGGATCAGAGGAAGCGCAGGAAATAAAATTCCCTATAGAAGATGCGTGGGATACTACGATTGAAGGCACTGTGTCTGAAGTGACATCCGTATCGGATGGCGGCATAAGAATTAAACCGACAGATGAACACCCACACGGACAGGATAAAGAGGGCGAATACGCATACTCGATTATCAATAACAAGCTCACGGGCTGCATCATAGTGCTTTATCATACGGCGGGTGATTCCCCTGAACCGGGAGAAGACGTATTGGTTACGGGCTCAATAGCGTGGGATGATAACAACGATGCCGCGGGGAAACGTCCTGAAAGAGTTGTCGTTCACTTGATGAAAGACGGCGAATATACCGGAGTTCAAACTGAAGTATCGAGCGCGACAAAGTGGGCATGGTTCTTCAATTTGTCCTCGCTCGGAGATTACGATACGGGAGCCTCTTACAGCGTTACTCAGGAACCGGTCCCGAACTATACGACCAAGATCGCGGGCAGGGTGGCAACCGGAGTTATAATTAGGAACAGCTTAATTACGGAGGGCCACAAGCACGATCTGAGCGAGGTCAAATCCAAGCCTGCTACATGCTTGGAGGCCGGCAATATCAGATACTGGATCTGCGATAAAGGCGATGAGCCATGCCGTAGATGCTTCTCAGACGCAGAAGGAAAGAACGAGGTCGACCCGGCTAAAACAAAAGACGAGGGCGGAATTATCGTTCCTGCCACGGGACACGACTGGGGCAAAGCTGTATATGAGTGGGCAGATGACAACAGCACTGCCACGGGAAGATGCATTTGCAAAAACGATCCGGAGCATAAAATTGAGGAAACCGTAAATACCACATCAGAGGTAACGAAGGAGCCGACTGAGACCGAGGCCGGCGAGAGAACATACACAGCCTCTTTCAAGGGAGACAATCCTTTCGAAGATCAGACCAAGTCTGAGGTCATCCCTCCGACCGGCAAGCCTGAGGCCGGCAAGCACAACATCACGATTGATGACGGCAGCGGCAAGGGTTCTAAGACGGTGGCTTACGATGAAGGAAGCGAGGTCACAATACCGTCAGCTCCTTCAGATGACAAATTCTTCAAACAGTGGAAGGTCAAACTCTACGATGGTAAAGGCAATGAAACTGCCGATGTTACAGAGGATCTGTTCGGCAAAGGCGGCAATATGAACGATAATGCGACGTTCACCATGCCTACATCGGGAGAGTCCGTATACACGAACAAGGACGGAGATAAGGTGCCGTACCCTGCAGAGTTCTCACTCAGTCTTATAGCGAGCTGCGAAGACAGGGTTAAAGAGGCTACTTTGAATCCGACCGCACCGGCCTCCGGTGAGGAGCTTGCGGATATGGTCCACATCGCCTTTGATAACGGCAGCTGGATTGATTGCCAGATAAGCTGGACGTACAAGGATAAAGCCGGCAAGAAAGACGTTGTTGTACCTGCTTCCGGCAATGCATATAACGACACGGAATACACAGCGACGATTCACGTGCCTGCAGACCATGACAAGAACAGAGCGTTTACCGAGGTTGTAAAAGTTCTGTCTAATACGGGAACACCGACCGCATCGAGCTTTGTTCGTGGCGAAGACGGAAGCCTGACGATTTCGCTTACATTCGCTAAGACGGCGCCGGCGGGCGGTGAGGACAGACCGGTTATTCCTCCGGACTACCGTACGATTACCTTCAAACTGAACGGCGGTACCTACAACGGCAGCAAGAATGACATCGTAATGAAGGCCGAGGAAGGTGATACCATCATCGTTCCTGCAGCTCCTGAGAGAGAAGGATACAAGTTCCTCTACTGGAAGGGCTCGAAGTACTATCCGGGAGATGAGTACATAGTCACGGCCAATCACACGATGACCGCACAATGGGAGAAGGTTTCGGATGCAGGCGGCTCCGATAAGGATTCGAGCGATGGCTCCGGCGGAAGCGGAAGCCGCGGCAGGGGAGCCAAGACCGGAGACTCAAACGATGCACTCGCTTGGATCGCGGTAATGCTGGCATCGATGCTCACACTGAGCGCTTATGCCATAAGTCGCAGGAAGAACAGCAGATAACAAACGTTTACTATTATTGACAAAAACGCTGATAATGTTTACAATAATAAACAAAATCGGCGTTTTTGATTGCAACGTTTTGTTTCGGAGATGTACCGAATCCAGATTTGGAGAGACAGGATTTATGAAAAAAGCAGCATATAATATAACACCGAGCACGGAAGAAGTGCTCAGACTAATGGGAGAGCAAATCAAGCTCGCGAGGCTCAGAAGAAATCTGACCACAGAGCTTGTGGCAGAAAGAGCAGGCATAAGCAGAGCATCGCTTTGGAAGGTAGAGTCCGGAAATCCTGCAGTTGCCATGGGGATATACGCAGCGGTGATGCATGCTCTCGGAGGCCTCGACAGTGAACTTGCGGGAGTTTGCCGCGAAGATGAGCTCGGACGCCAATTGCAAGACATAGAGCTAAAAACAGGGAAGAAGGCAGGCCGCAGAGGAAAACAATGAGTTCAGATTCCAAGACGATTTATGTATATGACAGTTTCAGCCGAGAAGAAGACAGACAACTCGGTAGCCTTTTCGCAGACAGAATTCGTGGCTCGGAGGCATACTCTTTCGAATTCGATGTAGAGTGGTTGGCGGAGTATGGAGCCGGTACTGTTGTTGATCCTGCGCTGGCATATTACTCGGGTAGACAATTTTCGGGAGACGGAAATCTCTTCGGAATCTTCAAGGATGCCGCACCTGACAGATGGGGACGCACTTTGATGAACAGAAGAGAGCGCATTCTGGCGGAAAAGGAGAATCGAAAACCACGTAAGCTTCGTGAAAGCGACTATTTGCTCGGGGTTTTCGATGAGACAAGGATGGGAGGCCTGAGATTCAAAACAGAGAAGGACGGAGAATACTTATCCTATGACAGAGACATAGCTGTGCCACCGTGGACAAGACTCAGAACATTGGAAGAGGCCTCACGTAATTTCGAAAAGGAAGAAGGCGCAGGTGATGAGAAATGGCTCAAGCAACTCATACAGCCGGGATCATCTCTCGGAGGTGCACGCCCTAAAGCAAGTGTTGCTGATGAGAAAGAAAATCTATGGATAGCGAAGTTCCCTTCGAGGCATGAC
>JAFREV010000031.1 GCA_017434685.1 Mogibacterium sp. | reverse complement strand
TGAAGCATGAAGCTGCGGTAGAATTCGTAAAACTTCTCGGTGTTAAGCGCGAAGTACATGGCGCTGAGTATCTCCTCAGGCGAGCGCCCGTCGTACTCATCCGCATAAATACCGTCCGCAGATCTGAAGTCCGGGATTCCGCTCGCAGTGGACACCCCCGCACCGCCAAAGAAAACGATGCGCTTGGACCCCTTTATTATATCCCTCAGTTTCTCTATCTCATTCATACGTATCTCTTCAGAATTGATTTCACCGAGCCGAGGACTTTCGTTTCAATCACAGGTTCTTAATGTACAGCACGTCGCAGGCAAAGTGGCCTGTATCGCCGAAGCGTTTGTCTGTCCGTGCAAATCCGTTCTTCTCGTAAAACTTCTGCGCGGGAATCATGTTGTCGAATGTCTCAAGGTAGCACTGCTTGTAATGCTTTGCCGCAAAACTCAGTGCTGCATCCATAAGCAATGAAGCTGCACCCGTGCCCCTCACCTCCGGTTTGCTGTACATCTTTTGCAGCTCGCAAACTTCGGTCTCACCGGCCAGTTTTCCGATACCGGCACCGGCGACAATATCTCCGTTTTCATCCTCTACGATCCAGTAGCAGGTCCCCTCTTCATTGTATGCAGTAGACAGCATCCCAAGCTGAGGGTCCGCCCACGCAGTTCCCTCGTGATTCGCGCCGTATTCGATGAGGCATGAGCGTATTACTTTCTCGATGGCCTCGTTATCTCTTTCTTCAATCTGTCTTACTTTATACTTGCTCATTGAATCTCAATACTTGATCATTAAATCTCAAATACCAGTCCTGACATCAGCCTGTGCACCTTGTCCCCGAGTTCCTCCTCTAATATCCTAAGAGAATTCTCCCCGGTGCAGTGCCCGGTGTATATGCTCTCCACACCGGTCTCTTCAACTCGTCTTGCAAACTGCCTTACATATTCCGCATCTCTTTTGTAGAGATGAAATCCGCCTATCATGGCGAGTATTCTTCTGCCCGGAAACTGCTCCATTGCTTCGCGAATAATTACATCAGCCCCCGCGTGCGAGCAGCTGTTGAATATTACGATCCCGTCCTCGAGTTCAAATATCAGGCTCTGCTCGTGATTAAAATCGTCCGGTCTGTATTTGAAAAAGCTTTCTTTTCGGAACATTTTCTCTCGAATTCCCACCGCCTCAAGGCCCGGTGTGCTGTGTCCTAAGATCCATACGCCTTTAACGATCTCTTCTTTTCCGTTTGACCTCACTATCCTGTCCGCATATTTCGACAGCATGCCTTTTGGTATGCCGGCATACTTGTAGAGTATATGTTTCCTGTCGTAGCAATCCTCATAGCATCCGTTCGCTATGAACAGTTTAGCATTTCGGTTCATTTGCAGAAACTTAACAAGGCCGTTGGCGTGATCATCATGCGCATGCGAAAGAACTGCAAAGTCCACGTCGCCCAGCGAAAGCCCAAGCGTCTCGGCATTTGCCGCAAACAAATTCGACAGTCCCGCATCCAAAAGTATGCGTTTGCCCTCATACTCTATATAGAAGGACAGTCCCCATTCGCCTTTAACTCTTATTCCGTCTGTGTTGTCTACCAGTACTGTAGTTTTCATATGTTCCTATGACTCTCCGAGGTATTCTTCAAATGTCAGGCCTACTAATCTCTTTTTGTTTCTGCCAATCATATATTTCCGAACCTCCCTGCAAGTTTTTCTATCAGTTCGATATCGGACGGAAGCCACTGCACACTGCTGAGTTCATCCGCGGCAAGCCACTTGGCCGCCTCGTGCTCCATCAGCACCGGTTCGCCCTCTGTGATGCGGCAAATAAAACAATCCATCACGAGATGAAACTCGGGATAATCGTACTCCACGGTGGTGCAAAACTCGTCGATCTCTATCTCGACATCCAGTTCCTCACGAATTTCCCTGGCAAGAGCTTCCTCCGGAGTCTCCCCCGGCTCTATCTTGCCACCCGGAAATTCCCACCAGTCCTTCCAAGCGCCGTAGCCCCTCTGAGTGGCAAATATCTTTCCGTCATTTACGATGATAGCTGCAGCTACATTTATCTTTTTCATTACCGTCTCTCTATTTAATCCTATCTGCTCCACATGCGTTCCACATACGCTGCGCCTACTCTGCACTTACGCTTTCGCAGTTCAGCGTCAGATATTTGAGGCCGTGCTCTTCATTATCCAGCAGCATATGCACTTCATATCTGCCCGCCTCGTAATAGAGTTCATAATCAATAATGTCGCAATTGCTCTCGATATCCCCGTCCTCGTCGTATTCCGTCTTGATTTCAGGCTTCTCGAACTCAATTATTCTGGTTCCTTTGAATGTGGCAATTCGTCTGACCTGAACGTCCTCGAAATCTTCTTCGTCCTCGGCACCGTCATCATCATCCTCGACGTCATCATCTATATCGACTTCATCGAAATCATCATCTTCGAAGTCTTCATCGTCGTCGCCGTCATCCCAGGTCACGTACTCTATCTCAACAGAAGCATCGAGCTCGCGAATATCCAGTATGTATCCGCCCATGATATCCCCGATAACATCATCCGCGTCCTCATACTCCTCATGGCCCTCATCATCCTCGTGCATGCCGTCTTCATACATTCTCTCGGCAAGTTCCTCAAGCTCATCAAACCTCTTTTGTTTAAGATCCCTTTCCTCTTTGAGTTTGCTATAGACGCTCTCAGGAAGTACCTCAAGCGCTATGAGCCTCGGATCGACGCTTTCTCTGATCCACGCCGGAATGTCTTCATCCGGATCCTCCAGACTGTCATGGTACAGTTCCTCGAAGAACTCTATCTCCTCTTTCTCATCATAAGAATCCTCGTCCGGATACTCACGGCTCATCTCCCGCTGCTCATCCAGATATTTCTCGAGGCGCTTCTGATACAGCGCCTCAATATCCGCATCCGTATACTCTTTATCCTCTACCGGTTCAAAGTCCTCGACAGTAACCAGATAATCAGATAACTCATGCCATTCTTTTGTATATACTCTCATTTTGGTCCTTTCTCATATTCATATGTCTTCGTTCACTTGTCTTTAAGTATCTGCATACATCTTAACACATTTCGGGGAAAAACATACGGACTTAGCCATCCTCACAGGCTGTTTGATTCGCAAAGCCAAAACCCCTTTCGCCGGATCTTGTCCGGCAAAAGGGGTGCACTTCAAGGTCGGACTTTCAGTGTATCTTCCTTTGCTTTCGTTGGCTGTTATTTGATCTCGGCAACGCCTCCGGAAACCGTGAAGTCTTTTTCAACTCCGTTAATCTCGAGCTGGACATCGCCTGCGTTCTTAACGATGCAGTCTCCGTCATCCGTTCCGAGGGTTATGGCTTTGCCCGTGCCCTCTCCGGTGAAGACGATCTCGTCAGGCTCTCCGCCGCCGGTTCCGTCAAGAACGGATACTTCGTAACTTTCGCCTTCAGCAACTCTTAAAGTGGCTTTGTTGATGCTGTTGTCATCTACTGTCTCGACCACAACAGCCGTTGCGTCAGTAGTGACCTCTATACTCTGGTTTTCGTCAATCGATGTGACCGTGAGTTTTTCGGACGAGCCCGAGGTGTCTTGCACTGTGTACTTGTCCGAAGGAAGAATCACCAGATTGTCTTCAAACTCAAAGTCATAAGTCTGCGCCAGGAAGATATCTTCACTTGTTGAACTGAAGTCACCGTCCTTCATCTCAGCTACGACTTTGCCGTCTGAACCGAGTATTTTGAAGTTGTCTGACGAGACATACATCTGACCCAATTTTTTAGCCGCCTTCCTGTTCTTCCAGATTGAGCGATAAGTTTTACCCGGAATATATGTAATAGCTGCAGGAGAGAAGAATCCTTCATAGTATGAATAGTACCAGTCTATATATTTCCCTTTGTTGTTTTTATACAGGTATATACAACCGTCAGGACTGAAGTTGCTGCTGTCGTACACATATATTACGTCCACTTCTTTGTTTAATTTCTCATACTTATATCCTTCGACGGCATGTCCGCCCAATCCCCAGTAAGATCTCATACATATAATTGCCGGGTATCCTGATTTAACGGTTGCGACCAGACCTTTTATATTATTAGTGTTCTTGTTCATCACCTTCTGGCACTGCGGCGCTGCCTGTGACAGATGCATAGCCTCAATCACAGACTTAAGTGTTACGCCCTTGGTCTTGAAACGATTGCCCTTGGAAAGCTGCGAAGGTTTCTTTGCACCTGATTTGAACTTAGCTGGTGTAA
This sequence comes from Mogibacterium sp., assembly GCA_017434685.1. GTDB lineage: Bacteria > Bacillota > Clostridia > Peptostreptococcales > Anaerovoracaceae > Crickella. Next base: position 507 of record JAFREV010000031.1, on the reverse strand, counting down.
GGCCGCTTCCTGCCGTACGAAGCATACCGCTTCCGGCACTCATTCCGAAGCAAACTCCGGCATCTCCGATGTTCCATTCCTTCCTGTAGTGAGCTTTCGCCTGCGTCGGATTGTAGAACATTCTGAATGTGCTTAGCGGAATCTCGTTTGTTATATAGTTCGCAAAATTGAATTTCAGTTCGTCTTTTGTAAGCGCCCTGACTGTGAGTTTATAGGTCGCCTTTCCTGCTTTGTAGTTCTTTGTAGCCTTGTTCTTTACCGTAATGACAGTAGTACCGATTTTTTTCGGAGTTACCTTACCGGTTTTCTTATTTACTGTGGCAACCGAAGGCTTACTTGAACTGTATGTATAAGTCATCTTGCCTTTTACTTTCTTCTTAGGCTTCTGTGTATAGCTGCCCAGAGAGACAGGCCTCTTTACGGTTTTCTTTGCAAAGTACAGCCCCGGGCTGCCTTTTACTATCTTGAATTTTCTGCTGAGTTTGCCCTTGTAGTTGCCTTTACCCG
>JAFREV010000030.1 GCA_017434685.1 Mogibacterium sp. | reverse complement strand
CGACCTGAACATTTTCCAGATACTCAAGCAGGGACGGCCCGCTGTACCACGACATATTCAAAGAGCGCCCGGTCACATTGTCTCCCTTTAGAGCCGACAGCGGTATCACGGCAACCCTGACATCCGTCATCTCGGCGGTCAAAGCCTTGAGTTCATCTTCAATGGTCCTGAAGACTTCCTCGCTGTAGCCTGCCGCATCCATCTTGTTGACAGCAAACACATACTCCTTAATGCCCATCATCCTGCATATGCGAAGGTGCCTCTTGGTCTGCACCCTCACTCCGCGTACGGCGTCTGTGAGCAGTACCGCGAGTTCAGATTCCGATGCGGCTACCGCCATATTTCTCGTGTACTCCTCGTGCCCCGGAGTATCCGCCACGATAAACGACCTCTTCTCAGTCGCAAAATACCTGTACGCCACGTCTATGGTTATCCCCTGCTCGCGCTCCGCACTGAGCCCGTCGAGCAGGAGTGAATAATCCCTTTCTCCCTGAGCATCCGAAGACAGGCTCTCGAGTTCGAGCGCCCTCTCCTGATCTGCAAAGAGCATCTTCGCATCGTAGAGCAGATGTCCTATTAAAGTGGATTTGCCGTCATCGACAGACCCGCAGGTCATAAATCTCAGGAAATCACTCATCAGAAGTACCCTTCTTTCTTGCGCTTCTCCATACTGAACACACCGGCATCTCCGTCTATGACCCGGCTCGTTCGCTCGGAATTCACAGCGCCGCAGGTCTCTTTGTAAACCGCTTCTGCATCCTCCGCATCCGACTCAATTCCTCCGGTCAGCGGATAGCAGCCCAGAGTCCTGAACCTCACTTTCTTCATTTCTATCTTCTCACCCGGAAGTATTTCCATGCGATCATCATCTGCCATTAATAGATTGCCGCTGCGCATCACCACCGGACGCTCTTTCGCGAAGTAAAGCGGTACGACCTCGATGTTCTCGCGCAGGATGTACGCCCATATATCCCTCTCGGTCCAGTTGGACAAAGGGAACACCCTCAGGCTCTCTCCCGGCCCAAGGCTCGTATTGTACAGATCCCAAAGCTCCGGCCTCTGCATGCGAGGATCCCATGTGTGATGTTCATTCCTCAAAGAAAACACCCTTTCCTTGGCGCGCGACTTCTCTTCGTCTCTCCGGCCTCCGCCAAACGCAGCGGTAAATCCGTATTTATTCAGCGCCTGTTTCAGCGCCTCGGTCTTCATCACATCCGTGTATACCGCACCGTCGCGCACGGGATCCAGCCCGCGCTTCAGACCCTCTTCATTTGTATATACGATAAGTTCAAGTCCGTTCTCTCGCGCTATGCGGTCACGGAACTCGATCATCTCCCTGAACTTCCATGTGGTATCTATATGCATCAGCGGAAACGGAACAGGCTCGGGATAAAATGCTTTCTTCGCCAAATGAAGCATTACCGAGGAATCCTTGCCAATCGAATAGAGCATGACGGGCTTTTCTGTCTCCGCTACAACCTCTCTCATTATGTAAATCGCCTCGGATTCAAGGCGATCAAGCTGCGATTTATTGCTTGTTCCAACCATATTTGATATTGTAACAAATAGTAAGAAGTCGCACCAGTATCAAGGATTTAGCAGATGAACGACGCTCAGAAAACCGTCCTTAATCTCACATCAGCCGCACTTTTCGGCAATCCTGCCTCCGTCCCGGCCGAGACAGATTGGCAGGCAGTTTATGATGAGATAAAGAAGCAGGAGCTTGTCTCGCTGCTCCTCCCGCTTGCATCAAAGTTCGACATCCCGGACGGCGTTTTGAAACAGTGGTCCGAAGACCGCGACAAATATCTCCTGAACAATGCCAGGAATATCAGCGCCCACTTCACCATCCAAAAACTGATGGACAGCGCAGACATCCCCTGCGTGATTCTAAAAGGCGTGGCATCAGGGTCCTACTATCCGGATTATCTGACGAGGGCCTACGGCGACGTCGACTTCCTCGTTCCGGATAAATATTACAAAAGAGCCGATGCGCTTCTCAGAAAAACGGGCTATGAACTCGTGCGAAGCATAGATAAGGACAGAAAGTATCTGCGAAACAGCCTTCACTACGAACTTCACAGGGATGTCGCAGAGTTTCCCGATGCTGCATCTAAGTCTGCAGCCGGCAAATACCTCTCAGATATCTTTGAACAGGCTAAGGAATTCAAACACAGTGGGGCAAAATGCATGGTTCCGTCAGACAGGCACCACGCAGTAATTCTTATGGTTCATTCCGCCGAGCATCTATGGAGCTCCGGGATAGGCCTGCGTCACCTTTCAGATTGGGCGGTCTTCGTCAACAAAATGCCTGACAGTTTCTTTGAAAAAGAACTTCAGCCTATCTTGCGCGATTTGAAACTCCGGCGCTTCTGCGGCACTATAACAAATCTCTGCACCGAGCACCTGGGACTTCGGAGATGCAAATGGGCAGAGGAGGCTGCAGCAGATTACGCGAGTGATTTGATTGAAGACCTCTTTAAATCCGGTTCGTTCGGGCACAACTACACAGATCAAGGCAGCGAAAAAACATACAAAGCCTTTTTCTCAATCCTGAACAAAAGGACCAGTGCCCTATTCCCGGCCACGATAAAACACCCCGTCCTGCGTCCTGCCGGCTGGGCTTTCGTCACAAACAGATATCTGCTTAAACTCATTTCAGGTAAACGAAACACGGATATGGCCAGGAATATGCTGCAGCGTCGTGCCAACAGACAAGAGTTTTCGGACAAGTGGCATCTCTATGAAAAGTCTGACCACGAATAATAATAATTGCTGTGCTATAATGTGTGGGTAATAATCGAGATATCAGAAGGAGAAAACCCGGAATGAAATTAAAAGAAGACTATATACTCTACAACGCGTCGGAAGAAGAAACCATCGCCGTTGCCACGGGCGCCGAGGCCGCAAACTTCAAGGGCCTCATGCGTGCAAATAAAACAGCTTCTGCGATAATGGAATACCTGCAGGAAAATCTCAGTGAAGATGAGCTCGTAAGCAAGATGATGGATCGCTTCGATGCGAGCGAAGCCGACATCCGCGCAGGAGTAAGCGAGATTCTGACCGCTCTCAGAAAAGTAGGCGCGCTCGAAGAATAAGATCTCAGGAATTCAGCAAACGTTCTGCCTCATCCTGGTTCACAGTCATATCCGCTTTAAGGAAATCATCTGCCAGTATCGGAGTGCATCGCTCTGCAAACTCCGCAGTCGGCCCCGTAACACGGATGATCTTCCCCTCGTGAGATATGGTGACAGGAGGCAGGCGTTTTTCATTTTCCAGACCTCTCAATTTGTTGACTTCCTTTGCCAGGCGCTCTCTCCGGCAATTTTTGTCTATTGACGGACATCCTGTGAAATCAGTACACCTTGGAAGGTGAGGACATTTCGTACACTTTTCGATTATCTCTCTGCCCCTTTCGACAAGAGGGACTTTATCTACAATCTTCGTATCATATATTGTTCCGGCAACCGGCAGTTCTCCGACATGCTCACAAATATGCAATTGCCCATTTGGTGCTATCACCGGTCCCTTCGACGGATTGTCAGCCATGCAATAATATCTTGCGGTGTTGGCGCGACGGTCGAAGTATTTTTTTCTTCTGGCATTCTTTGAGGGTACCCCTCTGTTTCTGTTGAATTGGTATAGTCTCTCGTCAAGTTTATCGATTCCGTCATAGAGTTCCTTGAATTCGCCGGTTTCGTCCTCATTTTCTGCAAAAATACCGTGAGAATATGCGCTTATTCTCTTCTCATCTGCAAATTCATCTTCAAGCTCATCGACAAGAGCATTAATCTCGCCAAGGTTATCATCATCCACATTGAGGCGAATGCGGACTGTTATATTGTTTTTCAGCATAGCATGGATGCCGTTAAGCAATGCGCGGTAAGGAGATCCCTCAAAACTGACATAGCATTTTCTCTCGCAGTAAACATCTTCTCTACCATCCAAAGTAATCTGTATATTGTTCAAATGCCAGTCTTTCTTTGCTTTTTCGGCCAT
>JAFREV010000029.1 GCA_017434685.1 Mogibacterium sp. | reverse complement strand
AGAGGCCCCGCTCCCCTGCCATAAAACATCAGCTCGTCTACAGCGTTGCCGTTTACGAATACGGCGTTGAACTCATTATTGACCGATGCCAGCGGATGCTCGCACGGAAGGAGCACGGGCTCTACGTTTCCGTACACCTTATCTCCCACTCTCTCTGCACTTCCGAGCAGCTTAATCTTGTATCCGGCATCCTCTGCATACTGAATATCTACATTGCTGACAGTCGTGATGCCTCGCGTAGGAATATCCTCAGGCAGAGCAGCCGTACCAAAGATTAGGGAAATCAAGATGGAAAGCTTATTAGCCGCATCGAGGCCCTCTACGTCTGCAGTAGGATCCGCTTCGGCAAATCCCTTTTCCTGCGCATCTTTAAGCACATCCTCGTAGCTCTTTCCGTACATGCTCATCTGTGTGAGTATGTAGTTCGTGGTGCCGTTTAGGATGCCGTGCACCTGCGTAAACTCATTGGACAAGAGTGCTCCGGTAAGTGATGACAGAATAGGAATACCTCCCGCAACAGCCGCTTCAAATCTGAGGAGCACTTTGTTCTCCTGAGCGAGTGCGGCGAGTTTCTCACCGTTTGCGGCAATAGCAGCTTTGTTTGCAGTCACTACGTGTTTACCGTTTGCGAGAGCCTCTGCCATGTATGTCGTCGCAGGTTCAATGCCTCCGATGAGCTCTGCTACGATGTCTATTTCAGGATCCTTCAGGATGTCCTGCACATCAGCAGTATACTTCTCCTTCGGAATCTCAATTCCCCTGTCCTTCTCGGGACTTCTGTTAAGTATCTTGACTATTTCTATGTCCAGCCCGGTCTTTTCGGCTATCAGTTCGCGGTTCATCTCAAGAGCCTGGTATGTACCCCTTCCGACATTACCTATTCCGAGCATTCCGACTTTTATTTTTCTGCTCATTTATATTCCTTATTTCTCAATTAAAAGTTCTGCAATCTGAACGGCGTTTGTAGCCGCTCCTTTACGTACCTGGTCGCCGCAGCACCAGAGGTTGATGCCGTTCTCATTTACGAGGTCGCGTCTGATTCTGCCTACATAGACAATGTCCTGGTTGGATGTCAGAAGAGGCATAGGATATTTCTTGTCATCCGGCTCGTCGTAGAGTTTTGCTCCCGGAGCTTCGGAGATTGCCTTTCTTACATCGTCGAGTTCGAGTCTGTCCTCTGTGATTACACAGGTTGAAATAGCGTGCGATCTCTCAACAGGAACTCTCACGCAAGTGCATGAAACCTTGAGTTCAGGAAGGTGCAGTATCTTGCGTCCTTCGTTCTGAAGCTTCATCTCCTCGCTTGAGTAGAGATTTTCACCAAAGCCCCCGATCTGAGGTATGAGGTTATATGCAATCTGATACTGGAAAACTTTAGGGTCGATATTTGCTCCGTAAGAGTTTCCTTCTCCGCCCTCAGCTCTTGCTTTCAGAATAGACTCGGACTGATCGTACATCTCGACAGGACCTGCAGCTCCCGCGCCGCTTGTTGCCTGATATGACGAAGCGTAGATGCCCGTAATCTTTGAAAGTTTGGCGATTGCATTGATCGCAACCAGCGTTACGATTGTAGTGCAGTTCGGGTTGCTGATGATGCCGTTGTGCTTATATGCATCCTCTGCATTAATCTCAGGAACTACCAGCGGCACGTCATCATACATTCTGAATGCGGATGAGTTATCCACGAATACGGCTCCCGCAGCCTTAATATGCGGTGCCATAGCTTCTGCTATATCATTTTCGGATGCTCCGAGGACGATATCCAGTCCTTCGAATGCTCCCGGTGCAGTTTCGACTACCGTAACTTCACCAAAAGGTGTGGAAAGTGTCTTTCCTGCAGATCTCGAACTTGCGAGGCATCTGAGTTCCTCTATAGGGAAGTTCCTCTCGCCGAGAACTTTAATCATTTCCTGTCCTACCGCGCCTGTTGCGCCCATGATTCCTACTCTGTACTTTTTCATTTCTCTATCCTTTCCTCTTATCTTATTAACTGCAGGCATCCCGCAGTTTTATCATTCTTATCTTGCAAAACTGTCGTAGAGCACCTTGACAGCTCTTTCAAAGTCCTCATTATATACTCCGACCATGATGTTGATCTCATCGGAGCCCTGCTCTATTGTTCTGATATTTATCTTGTTCTCTCCGAGCGTCTTGAATATCTTTCCCGAGATACCCGTCCTGTACGCCATCTGACGACCGACTATAGCTATGAGGCTTATGCCCTCAGTCAGCTGACAATCATCTATGCTTTCATTCGAACCGAGTTCATGCATCAAATCGTGCTGTCTGTTTCCGAGACTCTCGCTTGGGAACACCACCGAGAACGAATCAACTCCGCTCGGAATCTGCTCCACCGGAATCTCGTATCTGTCGAATATCTCGAGCACCTCTCTGAGAAGTTTAATCTTATCCTCTCCTATTCTGCTCTTATATATATTGATAATCGAGAAGTTTTTCTTTCCGGCAATTCCGGTAATGAATCTCTCGTGCTCTTCCGTGAGCTCGTCTTCGAAACGCTCACCTATGATGGTGCCCGGCGCATCCGGCTCATTTGTATTTCTGATATTCACCGGAATGTCTTTTAGCCTTACCGGAAAAACCGTATCTTCATGCAGCACTGACGCTCCCATGTAGCTCAGCTCTCTCAGCTCGTCATATGTTACTCTGGCGATTATCTTCGAGTCAGGAACGATTTTCGGGTCCACCATGAGAATTCCCGATACGTCCGTCCAGTTCTCATATATGTCAGCATTGAGATAAGCCGCAGCCAGAGCCCCGGTTATATCCGAGCCTCCTCTAGGGAACACCTTTATATCCCCGCTTGTGTATGCTCCGTAGAATCCGGGCGTGACTATCTGACCGTATACCTTCTTGAACTCTCTGAGTTTCTCTTCGGATGCCGCGTTGTTGACTTTGCCGTCATAGTCGAAGACCACCCATTCCGAAGCATCTATGAATTTGAAGCCGAGATACTCAGCCATCAGGAGTGCGCAGAAGTATTCTCCTCTTGAAGCGATGTAATCTGCGCTGGT
>JAFREV010000028.1 GCA_017434685.1 Mogibacterium sp. | reverse complement strand
TCAGGGAGCAGGATTTGAGATTCATGCTTGCCACAGCGGGAGAAAAGCCCGATGAAATATTGGGCGAGTTTTCGGGCGGAAAGAAAAAGTCGCGCAAGAAAAAGCTCGGCAAGAAAAAGAGAAGGCTTATCTGGGGCGTGGTATTTATGCTCGAGGCATTCATCGTGCTGCTTGCTTTTAACATACTGTACAACAGCGTAACGGTTAATTCTGATGAAGAGCTTTTTAACTCCGCCACATCCACGCCGGATAAGATCTCATATTCAGAAGGAGTCCTTCAAGTAAACGACGTGTCTGTTAAAGTTCCTACCAAGGTCAATGAGACTTATGACATTTCATATTCCTGGGATCAATCGGATACCGAATACCCTTCCATTCCTCGTTCTGTGACTGTATCTTACGAGGGTAAGAACAAGGAGCCAAAATATAATCTCACTCTGTATCGCCAGGACACGATAGCGGAGCAGGACATCCCGGAGGGCAAGGACGAAAAGACTTGGTTTGATGACTGGAATACGGCAACTGAAAATGGCATTTCACAGCAGCTGCTGAAGGCCGGTGACATTCAGGGCTTTTACATTTCTCCGGACAGAACCAAAACAAAAAGTAGCGACGATTCCGGTTACGACAATTACACTTACTACTTTGCCGTTAAGAGCGATAAAGATATTCAGATATATGTTCTTGAAGGTGTCTGCGAGGATGAGACCGCTGCTAAAGAACTTGCCGATGTGATGCAGAAATCCATCCAAAGCATAAAGGTCGAAAAGCCTGCGAAAAAGCCGGCGGAAAAAGACCAAACAGAAAACAATAACCCAACAGAAAACGAGAGCGCCACTCCGGCATAATCGCCGGGCGTGACAACGCTCTCGTCTTTTTTATGTTTCAACGTAGGTCTGTTGCTCCTATTTCAGTTGATTGAATTCTATTTTTTCAGTACAGCCTCTAACAGTCGCTTCGAGGCGTGGCCGTCATCGAGCGGATTGAACCGGGCGTGAAAGGCCTCGTATTTTTCATCCGCTTTCCAAGATGCGGTCTTTTTTATTTCGTCCAGAAGTTCCCCTTCCTCTTTTACTATCGGGCCCGGAAGTTCGTCCAGGCTGAGATAGAATCCTCTGAGTTCCTCCGCGTAATAATCCAAATCGTACATATAGAAGATGATCGGCTTCTTCAAATTAGCATAGTCGAAGAATACGCTCGAATAATCCGTAATCAGCAAGTCGGATGCGATATATAAGTCGTTTATGTCGCTGTACGAAGATACATCCTGTATAAAGCCTTTGTAGCGCGCGAAGTCGAAGCTGTTGGCCACGAGATAGTGAGCGCGGAACAGAATCACATATTCGTCTCCGAGCTCCTTTTGCAGCCTGTCGAAATCGACTTCAGTCTTGTATGTATATCCCTCCCCACTGGTATGCTGATTGTCCCTCCAGGTAGGCGCATACAAAATTAACTTCTTGTCTTCTACGCCCAGGGCTTTTCTGATTCGATCTCTTTCGTCGCTGCCCGCGGTGATGAGTCTGTCGTTTCTCGGATATCCCACCTCAAGTATTTTGCCTGCCTGTCCGGTCTCATTGAGATTCCATGCAGTGGCAAACTTCTCGCTGGCAAATGCCGAAGGCGAAAGCAGATACGAGAACTTCTTTGCATCCGTCCTGTACTTCTCCCTCACTTCCGAAGCGGAGTTCATTACGTTATCGCCTTCTTGAATGTCATATCCCAGGCGCTTCAGCGGTGTCCCGTGCCAGCACTGCACGTAGACCTGATCTTTGCGCGGGAACTGATGGTTCAGCATCCTGTAATTTGAGATCCAGTATTTGGCTTTTCTTAGCGCTTTATTATCCGCACGGGTGCGGAATTTGACGATAGTCGTCCTGTCGCTTTTAAGAGCCTCTACATCTTTGAATTTCTCCGGCTCTTTGAAACTCCACACGAAGTGATAGTCTTTATACTCGGGAGCACTCAGCATGTATTCATATACCGCTTTAGGAGAATCGCTGTAGCCGCGTCCCGAGAAAGTCTGGAAGTATATGAGTTTATCGTCGATCTTTCCGAACGGATCATCCATCACCATCTTGGCATGATAAACGGCGTCCCTGCTGCTTCTGAAAACGATGCGGAACGCCTTGTTCTTTTTAGCAAGATCGAAAACTGCTTTTTTGAAAACCTTGGCTGCCTTCATTTATTCTCTTTCTTCGTAAAAAGCTATGGCTTCATCTATGCTGCCTTCAAAAAGTTTTTTTCCTTTTTCAAGCACAATGCCCTTTTGGCAGAAATCCTTAGCCGTGGATAGCGAGTGTGTTACGAACAGCAATGTGACATTTGAGTCTGCCATTATCTTGCGCACCTTCTCGGTGCATTTTTTCCTGAACGCCTTGTCTCCGACGCTCAATGCCTCGTCAACGATCAGGATGTCCGGATTTGAATTAACGCTTATGGCAAATCCGAGTCTGGCCTTCATACCGCTCGAATACGATCTGAGCGGCTGGTCTATGTACTCGCCTATGTCTGCGAAATCTATAATTTCCTGCTCTACGGCATCTATTTCTTCGTCCGTCATTCCCATAAGGTTGCACTTCAGCCTTATGTTTTCCTTGCCCGAAGACTCGAGGTCAAAGCCCGCTGCGAGTTCGAGTAAAGCACTCACCTTACCGTTTACATATATTTCGCCTTCGGTCGGATATGCGACTCCGGTTATCATCTTCAGAATTGTTGACTTTCCGGCACCGTTTCTGCCCAGAAAAGCAAGGCCCTCACCCTTTTCCACCTCAAAGGACAGTTTGTTTACAGCGTAGTTCTTTTTATAAGGTACTTTCTTGTTAAACAAACCTTTAAAGCGTGCCTTGTCGCTTTTGTAGAGCTTATACATCTTTGTTACGTTATCAAATTTTATGACAATTTCTTTTTCCATCGTTTGCTCCGATTATATGCTTCTACATTACGTCAGGTATTTCCTTGCGCAGTCTCTTATATGCCCATGTTGCCGCCAGTATAAATATAAACAGCGTTGTGCAGTAGCACAGCAGTTCTTCCGTATCTTCAAAGAACCACTGCTTATATATGAATGCTTTTCTGTATCCGTTTGCGATTACGGTAACCGGATTGAACTTCAGGAGGAGTCTGATCCATCCGTGTCTGATTTTATTCACATCGTAGAGGATTCCGGACATCCAGAATATCGCGGATGAGAACGCAGTTACAAGGTTTTGGAAGTCCTTGCTGAGAGCCGAGAGCAATCCGGCAAACAGCGACCAGACCGTGAAGAACACGAACATCATCAGCATATAGATCGGAATCTGAAGATAGTACTTGTCCGGGAAATATCCGAAAGAAATAAACAATGCTATGGTTACCGCAAGCAAAATCAGGTGTGTAAACATGTGCGATATGTTTACAAATGTCGGTATCGTGGAAATAGGGAACTTCATCTTTGTGACCAAATGCTTATAATTCCTAATACACGCTGCGCCGCCGACTATCATTTCTGACATAAAGAACCACGGCAGCATGCCCGCAATAAGCCAGAGGAAGAAAGGATAGCCGTCTATCGGACCGCCTCTTCTCAATCCTACTGAAAACGCAAACCAGAACACGAAAAGTGTTACCATCGGTTTGATTACCGCCCACGCCCAGCCAAGAGCAGCGCCCCTGTACATCTTAACCAGGTCGGATTTTGCAAGTTTCAGGATCTGTTTTCTGAAACTGATATGTTCTTCAATTATAAGTTTAAAAGTTTCTATCATTTTGAATTATCCCTTATACCAGAGAGCATGTTCTTTCAAACAATGCCCGATAATACAGCAGATTATTCTTAAAGTCAAATCCCGAAGTAATCCAGGATTCGTTTGCTGAAGCCGTCTTCGTATGTCTGGAGTTCAGGCCTTATCCTGTTCCTCCATTCTTTATGAGGATCCAGTCCGTCCGAAACATCGTCAATAAATTGCTTCAGCTCTTCCATGTTTGCAATGTGGTGACCCGCCATATACTCCTTGACATTATCGAGGCACCAGCCCCTCGCCTCCTGATACTCATCGAAATCATCAACCGTGTATCCTATAGGTTTATCAAGCAGTATATAATCTATCGCCGTCGATGAGTAGTCCGTCAGCAATGCGTCCGTTCGTCCCATCAGTTCATATAATTCGATATCCTTGTCCTTGAGATACTGCTCATCCATAAAGACGATGTTCGAGTACGGATCCAGCGAGACAGAATAGTTGCTCTGCAGAGAGTGCTGTTTAAGTACGAGCAGCACGCCTCTTTTTTTGCAATGCTCATCAAATTCCCTCAGGTCTTTTTCTTCATACAAGACAGGAAGCCCCGTGTCTCCCATGTTCGTGTCGGAATCGAGCCTTGAGAGCACGCTCTTTCTGTATGTAGGCATCCATATTACAGCCTTGGTCGCAGATGCTTTCGCCTTCAGTTCTTCAAGTTCCTTGGCCGCAGAACTCCTGTTACTCGTAAAGAATTCATTCCTCGGATATCCGAGCGGAACTATGTTTCCGTCAGGGTCTTTGAGGTGCTCCTTGAACACTTCTATATACTTGTGACCCGTTACGATTACATAGTCATAATATATTTTCTTTTTATCTGTTTTCACATTATCTTTATACCCGCAGCCGTGCCAGAGATTGACAAAGGTCTGGTCTTCGCCGTATTTCCTCGCCCAGTTTACGTTATGCGAGTAAAAGATATACCTCGCACTCATAATTGCCTTTTGGGCTGCCGGCGTTCTCTCCCCGTGTTTGTTCCATATGAGGGCCGTGTCCACATTAGGGAGCCCGAAGTCAAACATATTCTCTTTATGTTCGAACAGCCAGGTTATCTTATATTTCTCATTATAGCCGTGCTCTATCATGTACAGGAACAGCGCTTTCGGATTTCCCGTGTAGTCCGCACTCGAAACAAATACAATAGAATCCGGTTTGACGGCCGGAGGATGATTCATCAGTCTTTTAACCCGGCCCTTGTCTGTCGGATCGATGCGCCTCTTTATTCCCGATGCAATTCTTTTAAGCAAGTCCTTCACCCTATCCTATTTATTCCAAAGCATAATGGTCTTTCCGCCTTTTTTGCGCATATCGCTGTCAAAAGCTGCGACCATATCATCTATGGTATGTACCTCGATTATTTCTCCGACAATTTTCTTCAAATAGTCCACAACCGTCGGGTTCTCTTCATAAAAAGCGATCAGATTCTTAAAATCCTCCACGCCGCTTCTGCTGTTTCCGAAAACGCTGAGCCCTTTCTCAAGCACCATCCTGGTATTAACGGGAACGTTCTCCTCAGAAACACCCATAATGGCAATGCTTCCCTCCGGACGTATGTAATCAATTATCTGATTGATGGCGGCCGACGAAGCTGCGCCTCCCACGCACTCAAATGCGTGGTCAACCGACAATTCCGCCGGAATGCTGTCGATAGTATAGGTCTCATCGGCAAACACGAAGTCCTTTAGTTTGTACTCGTGCTTTCCCACAACGATAATTCTGCTCTGCGGAAGTCTGTTCTTCAAGAGAAGTGTGGCTATATATGCCAGATTGCCGTCGCCCCATACCGCAATAGTGTCCTGTCTCGAATGGGCTTTTTTGCAGAATCTGTCAATGGCATGATACACGACCGATACAAGTTCCGTAAAAGCGGCTACTCTTTCATCAATCCAATCCGGCAGAACCACCACTCGGTCTCTGCGCATAGCTACGATGTCCTGCATAAACCCGTCCGAGCCGCTTGCCCGGAAAATGCTGCTTCGGCGGTAATTCTCCGCCACTACATCGTCATCTTCCTGCGGGGTGTTCGGAATCATGACAACTCTCGTCCCGGTACCAAATTCACCTTTCGGATCATATATGACCTGCCCTATACCCTCATGAATCAGTGCCATAGGCAGTTTCTCGCGCAGGACTTTAGAGGACCTCTGCCCTTGGAAATACCTTTGATCCGCATTGCAAATCGACAGGTACGTTGGTCGTACCAGCACCTCGTTTTCCGTTATATCAATGTCACAGAACTCGGCTTCAATGCGCCTTGGTTCCACAAGTCTGTATACGGTATTAAGCACTACTTGTCTCCTCCGAGCAATGTCTCCGCAAGCTGCAAATCATACGGATATGTGACTTTAATATTAAATGTCTCCCCTTGTATCAAAGCAACGGGATCGCCGCTTACCACAAAGACTTTTGCGGCATCCGTCAGTTCCCTTTTTCCGGCATCATCCAGATTGTTGTACAGTTCTCTGAATCTCTTCGCCTTGAAGCTCTGAGGCGTCTGCCCCTGATAGTACAGCGCTCTGTTCGGAATCTGAGATATGATCTCCCCGTCCTTGCTTTCAACAATGGTATCTGACGCAGGAATAACGGTATCGCAGGCCCTGCCGCCGAGCACAGCGTCGATGTTCTCTTCAATGATGCGGTGGGTTACGAACGGCCTGACGGCATCGTGTGTGACCAGCACAGTATCATCATCAAGTCCGTAATTATCCTCTATATACTTGATTGCATTTAAAATAGTATCGTTTCTGAGTTCTCCGCCCTCGATGACTATTACGTCATTTTCCGGAAGATGTTTATCGACCAGATCACGGGTGTACGAAACCCATTCAGCAGGACAAAGCACGATTATCGCATCAAATCTGTCGTTGATGATAAACTTTTCTATCGTGTGAATGAGTATCGGTTTTTTGCCTATGTGCAAAAATTGCTTAGGTTTGTCTGTGTTACCCATACGGCTTCCCACGCCGCCTGCCAAAATAGCTCCGAATATCATATGTCCTCCTGTATGCTCATTAATCTTCGTCATCGATGCCAAGCATCAGATTAAACGGATCCTGTTCTTTCCTTTCAAATCTCTTCTCGAAGTCGAATCTCTGCTCTATATCGAACAGATCCAGGCCGTTGACGGTGTTTTCATGAACCTCTTCATACAAAGGCATAGCCTTGTCCGTCTCGCCTTTTTCAAACAGTATATCCGCCTTTAGTTTTTTAATGTCATAGTTAATTGAAATCTTTTCGATGTAATCATCACATATCTTTAACAATTCATTCACACTGTCATCCGAAGAATTATTTTCGTCTTTCTCAATTTTTGCCCTGCACAGTATGCAGTCCGGAATCGTCAGTTTTTCTTCGTCAGTGAAATTTTCCAGCAGTTTTCTGATTTCATCGAGTTTGTTATCCTGATATGCATCTGCAAGTTCCGTTACTCTGCCCAGCAATCCGAGTTCTTCTTTATATGCTTCATCCTCTTCAACTTCAAATGCCCTTGTCATCTTTATCGCTTCATAGTACTTTCCGCAATAAATGCAGGATTTTATCCAGGCTGACATAATGTGTTCAGGCAGCTGTTTATGTTCCTTCTCGACATTAACGGCAGCAGACAAGACGCCTATCAATCTGCGCATATTGAGATATATGTCTTCCCATGAATTGTTCTTTATCATTTCACGGAATTCGTCTTCTCTGTTCTTGATGTCAACTCTCATCATTTCACGCTGGAAGACAATATTATCTCTAAAGAACATATTGCTCTGGGAATACTTGGCCCTCTCGAGCAGAACCGCTTTTCTTTTGCGCACTTCTTCCTGTGCTTCCTCGCGGTCTATGAATTTCATAATGTCTTCGTGATAATTGTTTCCGCTGATAAAGTAATTATCCGTAAAAGCGTGGAGCATGAAATCATCCTGTGCCGGAATAATGTACCAGTCATTGCCGAACTGCAGTCTCATCTGCTCCTCCGGTTTGGCCGGTATAGGCAGCTTGTATCCTTCGAACTCATGATACAGAGGCGGATAGAGCAGATCTTTCTGATAATGCCTGAGCTCCTGAGTCCAGAATCTGACGACCAGTTCATCCGTGTCCTTTCCGGTCGCATATGACTCCAGGTTTTGGCGCAGTTCTTTCTCAAGTGCGATTTTGCCTATCTCTTCCTCTCTTTTTCTGAGAGCAAGGTACTCGTCCTTAATCTTGTAGACGTTTACGTCAATCATCAGAGAGTCGCTGAGGACCTCTTCGTAAAGCATAAGATCACGTCTGTATTCTTCGAGCCTTTCTGTAGGAACATAATCGCACATCATAACATCCACTCTTGTTCCTATGGCCTTTCCGTCGGAATACATTACAGGCGTCGTGTAGCAAGTATCTTCGAGGTTTACCAGCATAGCAAAGGACCTGTACCAGTTCGGATCATTGTGGAAATAAACCAGATCAATGCCGTCGATAGGTCCGTTTGAAAACACTTCCTCCAGTTTGTAATAGCTTTCCGCATCCATAATAATGTCGATGTCATCATCCCACGGAATAAAGCCCTTGTGTCTGAGCGCACCCAAAGTGCTGCCTCCGAACAGGAAGTACTTTATATCATGCTCTGCCATGATTTTGTCGGATTTAACCATGAGATCCAAAAGGATCTTTTGCTTTATACTTAACGCCATTCTATATGTATTCCCCTTTATAGTTCTTAATTCTGATAGGCTCCAGGTGTTCTTCCGGAATGAGCGTCTCTATCAGGTCCGCCACATCCTCTCTTTCCGTAGCCCTAAGCACATCTTTAGCTATGTCGAATATTTCTCTGTCGAAATATATCGTAAGGTCCTTATGTGAAAAGGCGGTGAGCTCATATAAATACGGTTCGAGGATATCCTCCAGTTTTTCCATATCTCCTTTTTCGTGGAGCTCAATCAGTTTGTCTTTAATCGGCATGTATTTCTGCCAAAATACGAATCTGTAGTGAGTCCTCTCCTTTATATCTATCGTATGACGGAAAGCTCTGTTTCTGATCTTATACTCGTCGCCGTAAGATTTGATCGTTCTCACATTTGAATAATACTCATCCAAATCCAGATACTTTATATACTCCTGAAACTCCTCCCAGGAATGATCTCCGTCTCTGAATCTGAACGGCGTGTCCTGAAATATTGCTGAGTTTCTTGTCTTCCACTTTCTGCCGTAGACTATTTTGAAATAGGTTTCCTCGTCTTTCGGAATCTTGAATTCTCTGCCTTCGACGAGCACTGTTCTATACTCATCAAACAGTTCTGCAGGGAAACTCCTTCTTCCTATTTGTACGGTCTTTGACTTTTTGCTGTATCTCTTGACCAGTCTGTCGAAGACCATAGCCCCCAGTTTGTCTTCTGAAGTCGTCTTGTCTACCGCATTGTAGAGTATGGTTCTCTTCCTGCTTCCGGCCTTGTCCTGATCATACGTTACTCGCAGATACTCTCTGTATCCTCGTCTTGCTTTTGACCATACCTTTG
>JAFREV010000002.1 GCA_017434685.1 Mogibacterium sp. | reverse complement strand
GTCGTAATTGTCTATACCGCTGCATACCGCAGTCCTTTCTTCACCGATCGACGCCATATAATTATCGAGTATATATCTCATATAGTATGTCGTCGTGGACTTGCCCTTGGTACCCGTTATACCTACGACTTTAAGTTCATCAGACAGCCTGCCATAGAAAGCCTCGGCTATAATCGGCATAGCTTCCCTGATGTTGCTTACCAAAATCTCGGGGCAATTCTCCGTCCCCAGTCCGTATTCGATTTCCGTGATATAACAAACCGCGCCTGCCTCTATGGCATCGCGAAGATAATTCTCTTTGAAATGAGCGCCTTTGCATATAAACGCCGTTCCCGGATTCACTTCTTTGGAATTGTAAGTCACGGAACTTACAGTTACTTTGCCGGTCGGCATACCCGGTACAGCTTTAATCAGCAGTCCCGAAGCATTCAAAGGCTCTGCAATTTTCGTTAGGTTAACACTTCTGTTTTCCATTTAATGTGTATTGCCCTCTCGTTGAATTTTTGATTTTGTATTATCTCGTTATACGAGTTCACCCGCATTGGCCCTGGCTTGTTCTTCCGGGGTCATTTTTGTTGCCGTAACGCCGGTAAATGCCAGCGCGAAACAGATTATCGGCATCGCGTAGTTAAACACTGCCCATGGCGCATATACCTTGGTGGCAACTCCGAGGGTGTTCTTGATGAATAGTCCGCATGTGTTCCACGGTACGAGACATGAAGTAACCGTGCCTGCCGATTCAAGTGCGTTCGAGAGGCTCTTAGGATGTATTCCTCTCTCCCTGTATGCAGGTGCATACATTCTGCCCGGCACCAGTATGGATATGTACTGCTCAGGCATTACCACATTTGAGAGCACGCATGTAGCTTCGGTTGCTCCGATGAGGCCCGCGTCGCTCTTGATCGAGTTCGAAATAGCGCGGATTATGACTGCAAGCTGTCCCGTGCCTTCCATTATGCCGCCGAACATCATGGCTATTACAGTCATGAGTATCGAGCTCGACATATTCATCAGACCGCCCGTGGTCAGCAGGTCGTTTAGCGAATCTATATCCGTATTACAGTAAAAACCGTTGAGTGCTGCAGTAAGCAGATCTCCTAAGTTTACTCCGTTGTGAAGCAGTTCAAGGTCCGCATTGAAGATTGCGAGGTTGCCCTGGAAGAGCGGTGCAAGTACGGCCGCTACAAGCATTCCGAGTGTGATGCCCGGTATAGCCGGTACTTTGAATGCTATCGCAAGTATTACTACCAGCGGTGGCAGAAGAAGCAGCGGATTTATATTAAAAGTAGTTCTGATGCCTTCAGAAAGAATCTCCGCCTGTGATGTATCCGCTCCGCCTCCCGATGCATGCATAAATCCGTAGACCGCAAAAACTACGAGTGCAATCACATACGCGATCGATGTGGATTTGATCATGTATTTTACATGGGTAAATACATCGGTGCCTGCCATTGCAGGTGCGAGGTTTGTCGTATCCGAGAGCGGTGACAGTTTATCTCCGAAGTACGCACCGCAGATTACGGCTCCTGCTGTCGGGCCGACCGGCATTCCGAGGCCCTGGCCTATTCCTATCAAAGCAAGGCCCATTGTTCCCATCGTGCCCCAGGATGTTCCCGTTGCCAGTGATGTTATAGAACATATCAGCACGGCTGCCACGAGGAAGAAGCTCGGCGACAGGAGTTTTAGTCCGTAGTAGATCATGGTCGGTATCGTGCCCGACAGGACCCAGGTTCCTATCATCATTCCGACTATTGCCAGTATGAGTATGGACTGCATCGCTTTGGATATTCCGTCCACCATCATCTTCTCTATGTCGCTCCATTTATATCCGAGCACCATAGCCATTACCGCCGCTGCGATTACGCCCAGGAACATAGGGATATGCGGGTCTACCTCGAACACCTTTATACCCACTGCCATTACGACGATGAGTATGCCAAAGGTTATGAGTGCCTGTATCAGTTTCGGTTCTTTGATTTCTCTTTCTTCGGTAAATATGTTTTTCATGTCAGTTCCTTACCCCATCATTACTCTATGTTTTATCTTACCCTTTAGTACAGTTTGTGAGATTGCTTTCCTTGTTTTCTGTAAACTTCTTTTTAGTTTCGAATGACTTTCGTTCCAGACTGTCGTCATAATTATCCAGTGCTGACTCATCTGCCTTAAGACCCGAGGAAGCAGCAGCGACTTTTATTATCTCCGCTGTAATGCGAGGGTTGCAGACAAGCATCGGGCCGAGGGTGTTGGTGAATACGGAATTGTTCAGCTTGATTCCCTCATTGAGGTCCTTGCCGCAATTGCCGTACCCGTAAATTACATGGCCGAATGCCTCAGCCGTCCCGAGATCAATGTCACCCATCTGTATTTGATTGCCGATTATCTCAAAATCTTTACAATTGTATGTGGCGGAGTAATACAGATCATCACCATAAACAGCTTTATTTTCATTGAAACCTATATCTATCAGATCAAGGCCCTGTATGGTTTCGCCATTGTCCCGTTTTATTTCTTTTCCGAATATGCCCACGGAAGTGCCGGTCACAATCATCACTCTTCCGCTCTCAATGTATTCGCGTATCTTATCGCGATAAGCATCCAGCCATTCTATTACTGCTGGGAATGACGAGATTTCACCCGGTGCAAAAAACATCACCTGATAATCCATGGGGTCAAATCCCTTTGAATCGAAATCT
>JAFREV010000027.1 GCA_017434685.1 Mogibacterium sp. | reverse complement strand
GTAATATGTTTTGCCGGCCTTCATAAAACCGACGCCTACTATCTCTACCATTTTCTCTGTCTCCTAATATATACTTTCAGGCTATCCTGCTTCTCTGTCTCCTGTTTATTATTCAGGCTCTCTTCGCCCTGTCTCTGCTGAACTCAAGGTACAGTCTCTTGAGAGCTCTGTTTTTATCCATTCCCTTTGTGATATCCATTACGGTTTTCTCTGCGGTTTCTATCATCTCCGCACAGAGCTTAACGCCTTTTCCATCTGTCATGGACTTCCTTATCCTCTCTTCAGCTATGGATATGAAGTGAAGAGCGTCGCTTTGAGTCTTTATATTTTTGTCCACGAATTCCCTGAACTCGTAGAATGGGGAGCTTTGAGTCAGCAGCATAAGTGCTCCTGCCATCATCTCCTCGTCGGCTTTTTCATCCTCTTCATCCCTGTAGCCTTCAAACTCGGCGAGCCTGACGAGGCTGCACCGTGACCTCACGGTACCGAGAAGCTCATCGCTTCTTGCTGATGTCAGGAATATCAGGACATTTTCCGGCGGTTCCTCGAGGGTTTTCAGAAGCTTGTTCTGAGCTGTTTCGGTCAGGAACTCCGCATCCTGAATCACTCCGCTGAGGTATTTGCCGTAAGGTCTCATGATTATTCTTTCAAGAAACGGCGGAAGGTCATCTTTTACCGAATAGCCGGTCTTACCGCTCATCTCCATATTTACGATGTCTATCTCAGTGCATCCGAGGCCTTCAATCAGATCGCTGACGAATGAATCTCTCGCATCTCCCGCTCTTCCCTCAATTATGAAAGCATGAGCTCCGTTCCTACCCTCCGAAATAGCCTGCACCAGTTCGCTGAGCTTTCTCATCGCTAAAGCCCCTTTCTTCTGCAGAGTTCTTCGAGGTAGATCTCGATGTCGCGGGATATTTCATCGACGGCTTTTGATGCATCGATTCTCTTTATCCTCTCGGGATTTTGCTCTGCGAGGGCTTGGTATCCGCCTCGAACTTTGTAATGGAAGTCAAGTTTCTCCATCTCGAGCCTGTCGAAGTCTCCCATCTTGGAAACCCTCTCTTTGCCTTCTTTCGGATCGATGTCCATCCAGAACGTGATGTCCGGCATCAGGCCGTCTATGGCATATGAGTTTACTTCGGCAACCATATCTCCGAGGTCACGGCCGTAAGCCTGGTATGCGATCGATGAATCCACGAATCTGTCGCAGATTACTATCTTTCCCTCTTCAAGCGCAGGTCTCACGAACTCCCTCACGTGCTGGGCTCTGGCCGCCGCATATATGAGCATCTCTGTCACTGCGTTCATTTCGAGATTCTTCGCATCAAGAAGTATGTCTCTCAGCTTTTCGCTGATGGCTGTTCCGCCCGGCTCTCTCGTATGAACGACAACGAGCCCCTTCTTATCGAAGAAGCTCTCTATGTTTCTTATCTGGGTGGATTTGCCCGCTCCGTCTCCGCCTTCGAGCGTAATAAAAAGTCCTCTCATCTTCTCCTCACTTTGTCTTCTTTATTCTTGGCCATGACATATTTGACGAGCTGTATATAGAGGACCGACGCTATGACGATTACCGGCGCGGCCACCAATATTATCAGTAAAATCTTAAACCAAATCATACACAGTCAGTATAACATAAAAAGGCGATAGTTTCGCCTTTTAGTCCGTAAACCTCTTTACGAAATTTCCTACAACTCTGGTGTTGTCGCTTATTATCATAAACGCGTGCGGATCGTGCTCTGCTATGAGCTCCCTCAGGTGGTGTTCCTCGTACTTTGAGATTACCGTAACGAGCACGTAGGTGCCCTCTCCGGTGTAAACTCCCTCTCCGTCCCAGGCCGTCACGCCGCGTCCGAGGTCTTCCATAATATGTTTGGAAAGCCCTGCCTTTTTGGTGAATATCATGCACTCCTGTTTGATGTTCTGGGTGTGCACTTTGTCAATGCAAACTCCTGTTACGACCGAGAATACTATTGAGTAAAGTACTGTCTGTATATCATAGAGGAAGAGACATATCGTATAAATCGCCAAGCTGATAAATATGCCTATGAGTCCGACCTTGAAGTTCGGATGCGTCTTGGCGAGACAAACTCCGATGATATCCTGTCCGCCCTGCGACGACCCTGCTCTGAGCAGCAGGCCCGCTCCGACTCCCGAGCCGAGGCCTCCGACTACTGCCGCGAGTATATGGTCATCGACTATAGGTGTAGCCGGCACCGGTATGATGGCCAGAAATGCGGAAGCCATGGCAATGGATGCGAGCGTCGTGATGCAGAACTTCTTTCCCATAACTTTGTAAGCCAGCAGGAAGAGCGGTATGTTCAGCAGGAAGTAGATGATTCCCATATAATCCAGGGTTCCGATTTGAGGCACATGAAGAACCTCTATCAGGAACATTCTTATAAGCTGGGATATGCCCGTGAAGCCGCTGCTGTACAGGTGCAGAGGGTTGATCATAAGGTTGATTCCCATCGCATATATTAAGTTTCCCACCACGGTCATCGCGAGACGCTCGACCGTCTTTCGTTTGATTTCCATAAAAGACATTTTAGTCTTTTGGCAATCAATCTTCAATACAAAAAACATACTAAAAGCGAAAAAGAAGTGAGCGTCTCGACGGCTCCCGAATTGGACATTGCATCCTTTCTCCGCTCGGTCTTGCGGGGCCGCTCTCATCTGAACTTCTTTTTGTTTAGAGGAAGCTTCAGCTTCGCAGCGCCAGCCGCTCGTCTCTCGCTACGACGGTGCAGCTGTCACAATTCACTCGCAAGTCTCGCCACTCATCTTCTTTTTCGCTTTTCCAATTGTATTTTTTTAGAATTGAGGTTAACATTGTGGATATGAATGAAAAGCGGATTTCAACTAAATATTTGCTGAAGCGCTTCTACCCGTAATTCAAACCGTACTGGTACATACTCGTCTTCGACCTCAT
>JAFREV010000026.1 GCA_017434685.1 Mogibacterium sp. | reverse complement strand
GCAGGCATTTCCTATCTCTCTTTCGAGGTTTCTGACTCCGGCCTCGCGTGTATAGTACTCGATAATATCCCTTACGGCAGCTGAAGTGATGGAGAACTGGCTCTTTTTGAGGCCGTTTTCCTTCATCTTTTTAGGCACGAGGTAGTTCATCGCGATGTGAACCTTCTCATCCTCCGTATAACTGGAAAGTTCTATGACCTCCATCCTGTCGAGAAGAGGTGTAGGGATAGTGGCCGTCGTATTTGCAGTCGTAATGAACATCACATCTGAAAGATCGAAAGGAATCTCGAGATAGTGGTCCGTAAATGTGCTGTTCTGCTCAGGATCGAGCACCTCAAGCAGAGCTGATGCAGGATCTCCCCTGAAATCGTTTCCCAGCTTATCCACTTCGTCGAAGAGGAAGAGCGGGTTGTTCGAGTCAGCCTCTATGATGCTGTTGATAACCCTGCCCGGAATAGCTCCGACATAAGTTCTTCTGTGGCCTCTGATCTCAGCCTCATCCCTGACTCCGCCGAGAGACATCCTGACGAATTCTCTGTTCGTAGCTCTTGCTATGGACCTTGCTATGGAAGTTTTACCGACTCCCGGAGGTCCGACAAGACAGATGATAGGTCCCTTGTTGTTCTTGGTCAGATGCTGAACTGCGAGGTTTTCAAGTATCCTTTCCTTGACCTTCTCAAGACCGTAGTGGTCCTTATCCAGAACCTTTTCGGCCTTCTGCAGATTGCGATTAATCTTGTTCGCTTTGTGCCAAGGCAGATCCAAAATAGTCTCGATATATGTCCTGGATACATTTGCATCCGGGCTCATAGGACTCATCTTGGAAAACTTGTCTATCTCTTTTCTTATCTTGGCGTCAGTCTTTTCTTCGAGTTTCAGCTCATCGAGCTTCTCTCTCCACTGACGGATTTCATCGTCTGCGTCCTCTTCTTCGCCGAGCTCCTCTTTGATGACCTGCAGCTGCTCTCTGAGATAGTATTCTCTCTGGCCGCGGTTCATGTTTTTAACAACTCTGTTGTTAATCCTCTTGGCGATGGCAAGAATGCTGTTTTCTTTTCCGATGATGTCGATAAGGTGACCCACTCTGAGTTTGACCGAGTCGATCTCGAGCAAAGTCTGTTTTACATCGAAAGATATCTCCATTTCGTTAGCGATAAGGCTGCAAAGAAGAGAAGCATCATCTATGCCTTCAATCAGTGCCCAGCCTGCCGATTCTCCCTGTCCGGAGAGGTCGAGATACTTTACAAAGAGCTGCTTCATCACTCTGACATTTGCCTGCATGTTGATGTCATCCGCATCGTCGTCGTAATCTTCTGCAAGCGTATATGAGCAAAGAAGCATAGAGCCGTCTTCGTTGTCATAAATGCTCGAAATCCTGACTCTCTGCTCCACTACTACGAGTATGCGTACATACTCATCATTTTTCTTTACCACCTGCTTAACTCTGATCAGAGCACCGGTCAGATAGCAGTCATCCTGAGTCGGTTCGTTGACCGACGGGTCTCTCTGAGCCGATACCACGAGGTACTTATCTGCATTCATGGCATAGTCGACAGCAGCCAGCGATTTATCTCTGCCTATGTCAAATCCGACTATTGTGCCGGGAAAGAATGTCTGACCTCTCAGTGCTATATAAGGTATGTTGTTTGTTATTTCTGACATTTATGCTCCCTTTTCAATCTTATTTTTTCCATCCTTGGCCTTGGCGGATTTATCCTCCAAAACGAGTATTGGTGGCTTACTGCCATCAACCACTTCTTTTGTGATGATGCATTTTTCAACATCCGGCCTTGAAGGTATTTCGTACATTATCTCTGTCATCATGCCTTCGAATATGCCGCGGAGCCCTCTGGCTCCGGTATTCATCTGAAGTGCTTTATCTGCAACGGCACGAATAGCGTCCTCTTCTACGACAAGTTCCACATCATCCATCTCAAACAGAGTCTCATACTGTTTAATAATGGAATTCTTAGGCTCTTTTATAATCCTGACAAGTGCGTCCTCTGAAAGCTCAGACAGAGCAACAGTGACAGGAAGCCTTCCTATAAGCTCCGGAATGAGTCCAAACTTCAGAAGGTCCTCAGGCTGAGCATGAAGCAGGATATCCTCATTCTCAAAGTCGAGTTTCTTGTCATCCTGATTGAATCCTATGACCTTGCTCCCCAGCCTTACCTTTATAATCTTATCGAGCCCCGTGAAAGCTCCTCCGCAGATGAAGAGCACATCCTTGGTGTCAAATTGGATAAACTCCTGGTTAGGATGCTTGCGTCCTCCCTGTGGCGGCACGTTTGCTACAGTACCCTCAATTATTTTAAGCAGTGCCTGCTGAACACCCTCTCCGCTTACATCTCTGGTTATAGATGTGTTCTCGGATTTTCTGGCAATTTTATCAATCTCATCCACATAGATGATGCCCTTTTGCGCTCTCTCAAGATCTCCGTCTGCCGCCTGATAAAGCCTGAGCAGGATGTTCTCTACATCCTCTCCGACATAACCGGCTTCAGTGAGAGATGTGGCATCGACTATGGCGAAAGGAACATCCAGTATTCTTGCCAACGTCTGGGCAAGAAGGGTTTTACCCGAGCCCGTAGGTCCGAGCATCAGGATGTTGCTCTTTGAAAGCTCCACTTCTTTTGCCTTTGATGCGGCATTCTTCTCGAGGTGCCTGATTCTCTTATAGTGATTGTATACGGCAACTGCCAGACTCTTCTTGGCAGGATCCTGTTCTATTACATAGCGGTCGAGTTCCTCTTTGATCTCCTCCGGTTTAGGAAGTCTGTCACTGCTCGTCTTAGTAGCAGGCATATTTTCCTCATCGATTATAGATTTGCAGAGATCTACACACTCATTGCATATGTAAATATCAGGTCCGACTATAATCCTTCGGACCTGAGAACTTGATTTACCGCAAAATGAACATCTGAGTTCGCTGTTTTCTGACATCTTG
>JAFREV010000025.1 GCA_017434685.1 Mogibacterium sp. | reverse complement strand
CTGATACCATAAGATTATATAGCGCGTGGAAAGTCGTAGATAATCCGAGCGCTCCGACGACTCCCGCAATCGTCAGCATATTATAACGCCTTGCAACAACGAGTCCGAATGATACGGCCAGGCCGCTGACGACGTGCATTACGCCTACCGCCATGCCGCGAATCAATACATAAGTCAATCTCTCCACGCCTGTAGAAAGAATGTAGCAGCAGTTTTCGAATGTTGCGAATCCGGCGCAAATGCCGACCGCAATAATGAGAAGAGTCCTGTCATTTGGCATAAACATAAACAGGAAAAAGAGGATCGGCAGGAATTTCATAATTTCTTCTACAATCGGGGATATGAATATAGCCGTGTCCTCCGCGCCCATACCGCTCGCCACATTTATAAATCCACTTATATATGCGGCCAGCAGGCATACACCCATGCCAAAAAGGAAAGCTGTCGTAAAGCGTCTTGCACTTCCGTGAATAAAACCCAAAGAGATGATGAGCGGTACAGCTATACAGATCAAGATGTTTTCTGCATAAATCATTCCGTCACCTCCCTTTTAAGTGTGATATACATAAGCGGCAATGTCATGTAGTTGAGCATAAGAATCAATTCATAGATCCAACCTGAACTCATATATAATGAACTGAAACCGAATGCGCAGGTTGAGAATGTGAGAGCCATACTCACCTTTGCATCTTCATTTCGTTTTATTGAGACAAAGCTCTTAATCAAAAGCCAAATCAAGATGGAGAACATCAGCACAGTGCAATAATAATCCAGAGGTCTTTTGTCTCCTATCGTGATAAAAAGGCTGGCGACATGACCGGCAATTATTGCAACGCAATATATACCCAGTACCCGCCACTCGATTTCTCTGAGTGCATCAGTCTGTCTGAGAGCTTTGACGCAAGTGTAGAGGAAGTATCCGAAAGGGATTCCGCCCAGTATATCCTGTACCCATTCGCCCGTCCACGCTATCCAAAGCGCAACTGAAGCAATAACAAACACAAGCGTAAATATTGTCTCAAAAGGTTTCAAAGGAACTTTCTCATCGCGAAGAACTGCATCCAGCACCGCAGCAAGAAGCAGGAACCACGCGCTCTCTCCTATTTCATTTGCAGCAAGCGGCATTCGTGTGTCCGGCCTGACTGCATTGTATACGACCCAGTAAGCAAGCGAGAGCATAAAACTCACCAACGCGAAATTAAACAGTGCCATCGGCATGGATTCCCTACCCTTATCAATCAACGGAAGAGTTATGACGATCAGCACCAAAGCGAGCAGCATCCCTATAATGTCGGTTGTGAGTTCAGCGGTAAGAAGCGTCAAAAGCGATCACTTCCCCCTTTCTTCATCTTTCTTATCTGCATACATAAAAGCGTCACGAAAACTCCGAGAATAAACGCAAGCACGCCTATGACCACAAAGCCCATATACGCAGTATTCATCAAAAGGCTTCCGTATTGTTCGTGTGTCAGGGCAGTGCCTCTCGTCGAAATTCCCGGAATATATAAACTTGTCACAATCATGAGTACCAGACATGCGCAGGCAGAAACAGCATAAGAAATCGCGGCTTTTTGCGACGCCTTTCTTTCTATGACATGATCTGCTCGTATCATGATTTCTCTCAATTGATCATCAGTATTTCGCATAGTCAAAGCCCATCCTTTCCAATGCTTCTTTCAGTGCCTTTCGGCCTCTTTCTGTCAAATTATATATTTGTTTCTTCGTCTTTCCCATGACATGCGCTGCTTCATCTGCATCCATTTCCTCGAAGTATGTCAGATACAGCACCTGCCTGTAACTCGCGGGCAGCGTTTCAAGCGCCATGTAGAGTTCATTGTTTTGTTCCTGCCTGAGCAGTTCAAGCTCAGGTGTGTCGTGGTAGCTGTCCGCGATTTGTTCGTAATGCGATTTCTCGAGCATTTCCTCCATAGAGAGGAAGAACCCTTTTTTCTTTCGAAGAAACATCTTGGCTTGGTTGCGGGCAATTCCGAAAAGCCAGGTCTTGAAACTGCTCCGCCCGGAGAAAGCAGATGTGCCCGAAGCTACAACAGCATAGGTGTCCATCATCAGTTCCTCCGCATCCTCTTCGTTTCCAACGTATCCGAGCAGAAACAGAAGCAGGCTTTCCCGATGTCTCTCGAGAAGTATCCTCAGGTCGCTCTCACTTCGATCCGAAAGGAAGCGCCTGTATACTGTTTCATCTTTTTCGTAAATATAGACCGCCTCCTTCGTCTGCAATCTGTTCTTTCATAATCTGTTAATTACACCATTCGCGGGTTATACATAAGTGCCTACCCCGCAATATCATCCAAACTTTCTCTGTCAAGAATCTCTATAGAGCCCCTGGATAGTTTGATGTATCCGTCATCGGCAAACCTTTTAAGCATCCTCGTAACTACTTCCCTTGCGCTTCCAATCGAAGTTGCAATGTTCTCATGAGTCGCTTTGACAGTATTGCTGTTTTGATTCTTTGATTCATTGAGCAGATAGTTTGCAAGCCTTCTGTCCACGCTGAAGAAAAGCACCTGCTGAAGCGTCCACATAATGTCCGAGAATCCTTCAAGCGCCATATCCTGACAGAATATATTAAGGTAAGGATTCATCTCACTCACCTTTCTTAAGACGGGAGCGTCTGTTATGTACATAGTGGCATCCGTCTCTGCTTCGATAAACACTTCGAAACTTATGGCATCGATAACGCAGGAAGCAGAAAGAACGCAGTGTTCACCCGGTCCGTGTCTGAAGAGCGTAATTTCTCTTCCGTCATCGGAGAGCATATACACCCTGAGCGTGCCGCTGAGCATATATATCAAGCCCTCGCATTTGATGTCCGGCTGATGTATCAGATCTCCCGCACTGAACTCTCTGAACCTGGTTCCTCGCGTGAAGTAATCTCTCTCGATATCATTTAGTTCATTGAAGAAAGGATATACCTCTTCAAAATTAATAGTCGTATTTTTACTCATATTATTATTCGCACACATATAAAATCCCTTATTCTGTCATTCTGGGTAACGAACTGTCGAAGCATCTGTATTAGATTTTTCCCATCGCCCAAAATGACATATTGTAATGTTTTTTGATTTTAATACAAAGACGCAAAAAATGAAAGAGACCGCAAGGGGTGCAGTCTCTCTCGAAAAGGGTATTGGGACTAGAGATAGGATCAATTCCTGATCCCTACATGCATTATAACCATCCGTTATTTAATTTGCAATCCCAAAAAACTTAATTTTTGTTGAAATTTCAAGGGGTTGACAACTAAAGGGGTTAACAATTTATACGTTGAACAGGAAGTGCACAACGTCCCCGTCCTTGACTTCATACTCTTTTCCTTCGGATCT
>JAFREV010000024.1 GCA_017434685.1 Mogibacterium sp. | reverse complement strand
GACCAAGATAGGAATGATGCAGCAGGATGTATATCTGTTCTCGGATACCGTGGCGGGCAATATCGGCTACGGAAAACCGGGCGCAAGCTTACAGGAGATCATAGAGGCCGCCGTGCTCGCGGGGGCTGACGAATTCATCCGCGAGCTCCCCGACGGATACAACACCTACGTCGGGGAGAGAGGCGCGCGCCTCTCCGGCGGCCAGAAACAGCGGATCAGCATCGCCAGGGTCTTCCTCAAGAACCCTCCTATTCTCATTCTCGACGAAGCGACTTCCGCTCTGGATAACGAAAGCGAGCACTATGTCCAAGAATCTCTTTCGGAGCTCGCCAAAGGTCGTACGACCATCACCATCGCCCACCGCCTCTCGACCGTCAGAAACGCAGACCGCATCATCGTTCTGACCGAGCACGGCATCGAAGAAGAGGGCACTCATGACGAGTTAATAAAAAAAGGAGGCATTTACGCCTCCATGCACAACTTCACCAAATAGCAGACTATAAAAAATCTGAAGTCAACGCTTCAGATTTTTATTGCTATATTTTCTTAATGAAGCAGCGTCTTCTTTTATGAGTCTCAACATTAAACATCTTCCACTGGCTGTGCACCTTGTGGTTGGTCTCAAGTTGCGGGCCTGTTTCGGCAAACCTAATCCCCTGCTTGATGCACCCCGTATAAAGATGCTCCATTATGATTCCGTTTACGCCGCTTCCCTGAAGCTCAGGTCTGATAGCTATGAGGAAGAGATCGAGGGTGTCGTTGAATTTCAGAGATTTCAGCACTCCCGCCCAGCCGAACGGCGCAAGGTGTCCGTGGCACTTTCTCATCGCCTCCGCCATCGAAGGCGCACCGACTCCGAATCCCATGAGTTCATCGTTGTCATCCACAATCAGGCAGCATAGGTCCTTATTTACCAGAGGCAAGAACTTGTTGGTGTATTTTTTTATCTGTTTTTCGTTGAGTTCCACCACTCCGTAAAGCGGAGCGTACGCTATATTGACCAGTTCAAAGGCCTTCTTAATGTACGGGGCGAAGTCCAGTTTATTCTTTATCTGAACCTTGTGATATCCCGTCCTTCTCAGCATGGCATCAGAGATTCTCTTGAGCCTTTTGTAAGTCGTGGAATTCTCATCTCCGAGCGGCAGCAAATGTTCGATCCAATCCGTGTCCTTGACATAGCCGAGTTCGGCCAGGTGGTCTATGTAATACGGATGGTTGTAATACGTGATAAACATGCTGCGTTTGTCGAAACCCTCAACAAGCATGCCTTCTCTGTCCAAGTCGCAAAAGCCGAGCGGTCCGTGAACCTCATCACAGCCCTTCTCTCGCGCCCAGTCCTCTACTGTCTTAAACAGCAAAGCGGAAACCTCACGGTCGTCTATGAAATCCACCTGCGAAAACCGCATTCTCTTGTAGCCCCACTTCTCATTTGCGGCGTGGCTGAGAATCGCTCCTATGCGTCCGACGACTTCTTTGCCCTTGTATGCCAGAAACGCTTTGGCCTCACAATATGAAAAAGCCGGATTGAGTTTCGGATCCCAATCCTGCATATCATCGTTGAAAAATGCCGGTACGAAATACGGATTATCACGATAAAGGCGGTTCGGAAAATCGACAAAGATTCTCCTCTCCGCCTTCGTCACTACTTCTTTTATAACTACGCTATCCTTCACTTTTAACCCTTTTTATCGTTGGGGTTCTGCCCCGAGATTCTATCGTAGAGACTCAGCCCCCGGAGACCTTTATTTCTTCTTTTTGTTCATCGTAATATGTATCGGCAGTCCCGCAGCCGTGTACGGCTGAATCGATCCGATAATGAACGGTCTTGCATATTTGAGATACTCATCACTTACGTAGGTTCCGTCGTTGATGATCCAGTTCAGCGGAACCTTTCTCTCAACATTGGCAACCTCGTGGATGTCGAACATGTCATAAGTCTCAACGTAAGGCTCTCTGCTCTCGACCTGGATGGTAATCATCATACCGGTCTTGCCCTGGAATGCGGCCTCTGCAGCGAGGTATCCTACGTTGTATGCTTCGTCGGAGTCAACTCTGGACGATACGTGAGCTGCACATCTCTGAAGTGATGAGAACTCGATGTAACGGGACTTGAGGCCCGTCTCATTCTTGATAACGCTTGCCAGATATGCGGCTGTTCCCGCGAGCTGCTTGTGACCGAAAGCGTCTACGTGGTCGTTGCTGCTTCCGAGTTCGCATACGAATTTGTCGTCCTTTGTCTTAAGGCCTTCGGATACGGCAACTACGATAGACTTCTTGGTCTTGGCAAGTTCTTTGATTCTCTTTACGAAGTCCTTGATGTCAAATGTGACTTCCGGCAGATAGATCAGGTCCGGTCCCGAGCAGTCGATATCTCTGGACATAGCGGCGGCTGCTGTGAGCCAACCCGCATGGCGCCCCATGATTTCTACGATGCAAACCGTCGGCTTGGATACACCGTAACTCTCGTTATCCCTGATGATTTCCTTCATCGACGTTGCGATGTATTTAGCGGATGAACCGTAGCCCGGGCAGTGGTCCGTCATCGGCAGGTCGTTGTCGATGGTCTTCGGAATGCCCATGAACTTCTGCTTCTTATTATACTTTGCAGCATAATCCGAAAGTTGTTTGATGGTATCCATCGAATCGTTCCCTCCGTTGTAAAGGAAGAACTCGATGTTCTTTTTATCGAGAATGTCGAAAATCTTCTCATATGTTTTTTCGTTGCCCTCGATTGGAGGGAGTTTATAACGGCATGTGCCGAG
>JAFREV010000023.1 GCA_017434685.1 Mogibacterium sp. | reverse complement strand
TACATCCATTGTATCTTAAATGCCCTCCCGAAAATACTACAACTCGGTATATTCAAGAATCCTTTAACTTTAGGTGTCATAATTCAAGAATTCTTTAACTTCTACACCTTTTCTTTGCGAGATGTAGTATTCTGCATCTTAGGTTACAATCTCGGAGGGGTGCTGTGAACGAAGACAGGGCTTTAGAAGACTTCAGATACGCTCTTGGCTGCGCTATGCAGGATGTAAGAGAAGCCGCGGATATAAACCAGACGGAGATGGCGGAGAAGATAGGAATATCAAAGACGCTCGTTTCCAATTACGAGAATGCAAAATATAAGGTGCCTGCATACGTCGTATATAAGTATGTAAAAGTCGTAGGACTCTCCTTTGATGAGTTCTATGAGATACTTGATCTTAAGATTAAGGAAAGGCAGATAGTTTACAGAAAACGTACTTAAGATAAAGAAAAGTCTTTATATATAAAGAATTCTTGCTGATAAAGAGGCTTCCTTGAAAATACCGCAAGTCGGTATTTCTTTTATTGTCCGAATGCGTGTTCGTTTGTATAATATGAGACATAAAAATAGCTCGCAGGAGATCATCGCTAAACTCTCTTCCTTCGAGCCTTACCCTTGGATGCCGTAGCACCCACCTGGCAATTATTATGTTACATTGCATAATGCGTGATGTCAACATAAATCGTGCCTGAGGTGCGTGTTTTCGGCGAATATCTCCCCTCTCCGGGGGATTATGGAACATAGTATCAAGATTATGGCAAAGCGTAAATATTCCCGCAAAAAGAAGAAAAACAGGACGCATCTTAATATAGTAGACAGGTCGAAGATTGAATATGGTCTTAACCACGGACACTCAATCAGAGCCATAGCAAAGGATATCGGCAAGAATCCAACTACGGTAATGAGAGAGATACAGCGGAACGGCTCTTTCTATACAGAGAAAGACATGAACGATTGCGCATATAGGGAGTCATGCTCTCAGACAGGTATATGCGGTCGCATTGACTGCCGAGCAAAATGCTCGAAGCGGTGCCGCAAGACGTGCTTTAAGACTTGCAGTGTATATAAGAAGATGGACTGCGACAAGCTTAGGAAGTCTCCCTATGTATGCAACGGATGCACGAAGTATAACTTCGGCTCGTGCTGCTTCGATAAGAGCTACTACAGAGCGCAGGTTGCTCAGAAGGTAGCCGACGAACAGCTCAAAGAAAGAAACGCGGGCTTTGATCTTACCTTAGAGGAGCTTCAAGAGATAGATAGGATCATAACCCCTGCCATACTGAAGGGGCAGAGCCCGTATCATGTGGTTATGAGCAACCAAGACAAGCTCTCGGTGTCGGTATCGACCGTCTACAGGCTTATAGACGCAGGGGCAATAGGAGCGAAGAACATAGATCTTAAAGAGAAGGTGCGGAGGAAAGAGAGAAACTCCCGCCGCCAGAAGAAGCATGCGGCCCGTGTATCCGAGCTTAAGATAGGAAGGCTTTGGGATGACTATCTCGACTATATGGACGAGCATGATGTTATGCATCCGCAGATGGACTGCATTGAAGGTGTTCGTGATGAGAACTGTGCCATTCTCACTCTCCATTGGCCCGAGGTCAAGATGCAACTCGGGTTTTACCTTAAGAAGAAGGATGCGTGGCATGTGGTTGGGCTCTTTGATGAGATAGAGCAAATTTTGGGCGCGGAGCTCTTTCAGATGATGTTTCCCGTAATTCTCACAGATAACGGCGTAGAATTCGACGATATTTTGGGCATAGAGCGATCTTTTTATGACCCGTCGAAGAAGAGAACCTCTCTTTTCTTCTGCGAGCCGAACAGGTCTGACGAGAAAGGTGCTTGTGAGAATAACCATAAGAGAGTAAGGGACATCTTCCCCAAGAGCACTCCTCTCTCCGGCTTTACGCAAGAAGAAGTGACGTTAGCTTTTAACAACATAAATTCGTACAGGAGAAACTCCCAGTTCGGGAAGTGTCCGTATGAACTGGCTATGCAGATATTCCCCGCAGAGTTCTTTGAGCTGCTCGGGTTATACCAGATAAAAGATACTGAGGTGGAACTGACACCGAAACTCATTAAGAACTACAGGAAAGGTCAGGTGCAGCCTGCTGCGCCGGAGAAAGATCTGTCCGAGCTTGAGATTGAAGTGCCGGAAGAGCCTCTTTCGCAGCTTAGATTCGTTAGTCAGGACTAAAGCAACGACTGTTGCATTTGCTTTGAGAAACCTGCATTTTGGCTCGATTGAGCCTTTTTGTCGTTGTGGTGGCCAAGGCTGCGAACGCTAAAGCCCTTGTAATTACAGCTTTTTCAGAGCATTAAAAAAGACGGAAACCGTTGATATCTTCGGAATCCGGCTTCTTTTTATCAGGTGTTGCTATTATCCTGAAAATTCAGCAATTATCGCTGATGGATGCTACAATTTGTGCATGGACAGGAGAGTTTTGATTATCAATACGGGTGGCACCATAGGCATGGTGCGTACCGAGAACGGATATGCGCCGAAAAAAGGTGCTCTTACTGCCGAGCTTGAGCAGATACGCGATTTGCGTTCGCCTGATATTCCGTCGTGGGACATTCTTGAGTTTGACCCGCTGCTTGATTCGACGAATGTTAAGTATGAGCAGTGGAACCAGATTGCTCACGCGATTGAGGATAACTATTCGGCATACGACGGTTTTGTTGTGCTGCATGGCACGGACACGCTTGCGTACAGCGCATCTGCTCTGTCATTTATGTTCGAGGGACTGAACAAGCCGGTCGTCTTTACCGGATCGCAGATACCACTTTGCGAGCTGAGAAGTGACGGTCGTGACAATCTCATCACCTCGATTATTATTGCGGCGGATGGTATCGCAAACGGCGTCGGGCTGTATTTCGGAAACTATCTGTACAGAGGAAACCGCACCACCAAATACTCGGCCGACGGTATGGAGGCGTTTGCATCGCCGAACTACCCGGCTCTCGCCAAGGCAGGAATAGACATTGAGTATATGCCGGCGGATATTCTCAGGACGGATACGCCGGGCGCGGACTCACTCGTACTTACCGAGAT
>JAFREV010000022.1 GCA_017434685.1 Mogibacterium sp. | reverse complement strand
GACTGTACCACCTTTTCCACAAGCTCGCTGCCCTTGCCCGGAGTGAACTTGAGGATAGTGAGTGCTTCTGCAAGGTCCTTGCCTCTTACCAGATCCGTAACAGGCTTGAGCTTGCTGGAAGACATCCTTACATACCTGGCTACTGCTTTAGCTTCCATAGTATAGCTTCTCCTTTCTGTCTACCTTCTGATTAGAGCTTACGGTCACCGGAGTGACCCTTGAATGTTCTGGTCGGAGCAAACTCACCGAGCTTGTGTCCTACCATGTCCTCTGTGATGTATACAGGCACATGCTTGCGTCCGTCGTGGACTGCGATCGTGTGACCGATCATCTGAGGGAAAATTGTCGATGGTCTGGACCATGTCTTGATAACTTGTTTTTCGTTGGCTGCGTTCATCTCTTCGATCTTCTTCAGAAGCTTCTTGTCGACGAACGGGCCTTTCTTAAGCGATCTTCCCATTGAATTGCTCCTCTCTATTTGCCATTACGTCTTCTGACAATGTACTTGTTGGATTCTTTGTTCTTCTTACGTGTCTTGTAACCGAGTGTCGGTTTGCCCCATGGAGTAACCGGACCCTTACGTCCGATAGGAGCTCTACCTTCACCACCGCCGTGTGGGTGGTCGTTAGGGTTCATTACGGAACCTCTGACTGTAGGTCTCCATCCCATGTGTCTCTTGCGGCCGGCTTTTCCGATGTGGATGTTGCCGTGGTCGATGTTGCCGACCTCGCCGATTGTGGCTCTGCACTCCATTCTTACCATTCTTACTTCTCCGGATGGGAGTCTTACCTGTGCGTAGTTTCCCTCCTTGGCCATCAGCTGAGCTCCGTTACCGGCTGCTCTTACAAGCTGTGCGCCTTTTCCCGGCTTAAGTTCGATGTTGTGAATGATAGTACCGAGAGGAATGTTTGCAATCGGAAGTGCGTTGCCCGGCTTGATATCTGCGTTAGGACCGGACTCGATTACATCGCCAACCTTGAGGTTGTTAGGAGCGATGATGTATCTCTTCTCTCCGTCTGCGTATACAACGAGTGCGATGTTAGCTGTTCTGTTAGGATCGTACTCAATTGTCTTTACTGTTGCAGGAATGTCATCCTTATTTCTCTTGAAATCGATGATCCTGTATTTAGGTCTGTAGCCACCGCCTCTGTGTCTGACGGTGATCTTGCCTCTTACGTTACGTCCGGAATGTTTCTTAAGTGTGACGGTAAGAGACTTTTCCGGCTTATCAGTGGTGATCTCCTCAAATGTGGAGACTGTCATGCCTCTGAGACCCGGGGTAGTCGGTTTATATTTTCTGATTCCCATTTCTCTTTGCCTCCTACTTAATTACATGTCCTGGAAAAGCTCGATCTCCTTGCTGTCCGGAGTGAGCGTTACGATTGCTTTCTTGAAAGAGGAAGTCGTACCGAATGTTCTGCCGAGCCTCTTTCTCTTGCCGCTTACGTTCATGATGTTGACCTTGGCTACGTCTACGCCGAAGATCTCCTCGATTGCTTTGCGGACTTCTGTTTTGTTAGCGTCCTTTGCTACCTTGAACGCATATTTCTTATCAGCTGCCATATCCATCGTGTTCTCTGTGATGATAGGCCTGATGATTACATCGTATCCGGTCTTCATTATGCGTACACCTCCTCGATCTTCTTGGCTGCTGCCTTGGTGAGCACGAGTGTGTAGTGATTTACGATCTCGTATACGTTCATGGTGCTTACCAGTGCTGTCCTGACGCCCGGGATGTTGCTTGCGGATCTGACTACATTGTCATCCTTCTCATCCATGACGATCAGCGCCTTCTTTTCTGCCTTGATGTTCTCGAGAACCTTGACCATTTCCTTTGTCTTCGGCTCTTTGAACTTGAACTCATCTACTACGATCAGCTCGTTGTCAGCTACCTTTGCGGAGAGAGCTGACTTGAGAGCGAGTCTCTTGAGCTTTTTGTTGAGGGAGTATCTGTAGCTTCTTGGCTTTGGTGCGAATACTACTCCGCCGCCGACCTGTGTAGGGTCTGTCGAGCTACCCTGTCTGTGGCGTCCTGTTCCCTTCTGTCTGAAAGGCTTGCGTCCGCCTCCTCTTACCTCTGCTCTTGTCTTTGCAGATTGGGTTCCCTGTCTCTGGTTTGCCAGGTAGTTCTTTACGACTGCCTGAACTGCGAATTCGTTAGGCTCGATTCCGAAGATCTCATCTGAAAGTGTGATGTCTCCGACTTTTTTGCCTTTAACGTCTACTACGTTTAGCTTTGCCATTTTCAGTTCCTCCTTTCTGCTTATTTATCCTGACCCTTGACCGCCGGTCTGATCTTTACGAGGCCGCCCTTCTTTCCCGGAACAGCACCCTTGATCATCATGATGTTGCGATCGTCGAGTTTCTTTACGAGTACTACGTTCTGTACGGTAACTGTGTCTCTACCCATTCTTCCAGGAGCTTTGTTGCCCTTGAATACTCTTGATGGATATGTACCGGCTGCGAGAGCTCCTGCTAGCCTCTTGTGCTTTGAACCGTGAGTCATAGGTCCTCTGCGGTGGCCGTGTCTCTTGATGTTACCCTGTGTGCCTTTACCTTTCGAAGTTCCGGTGATGTCCAGTTTCATTCCTTCTTCGAAGTCTGCAACTGTGATTACCTGTCCTACTTCGTAAGTCTCGCCTTCGCCCGGTTTGAACTCAGCGAGGTGCTTCTTTGTGTCAACGCCTGCTTTGGCGAAGTGACCTGTGAGAGGTTTGTTTACTCTCTGTTTCTTCTGATCTTCGAATCCGACCTGTACGGCGTCATATCCGTCTGTCTCGACTGTCTTAACCTGTACGACAGTCTCAGGACCGGCTTCTACTACGGTTACCGGGATGACTGTTCCATCCTCGGCGAAGATCTGTGTCATTCCGATCTTCTTGCCCAGTAAAGTTTTCATTATTGTTTCCTCCTAACTTTCTTACAGCGGATCGCTCCGGTTTGGCTTCCTGCCGACAGCGGTGATTTTCACCTTGATTTGCTTCGGGCAGGTTTCCCTCTCGTGCGATCTTTCTAATCAGCTTAGAGCTTGATCTCGATATCGCTTCCTGCAGGAGCGTCGAGTTTCTGCAGAGCGTCGATGCACTTTGTTGTTGCGTTTGTTACATCGATGAGTCTCTTGTGAGTTCTCTGCTCAAACTGCTCTCTGCTGTCCTTGTACTTGTGGACGGCTCTCAGGATGGTGACCACTTCCTTCTCCGTGGGGAGCGGGATGGGGCCGGAAACCTCAGCGCCGGTCTTCTTCGCCGCTTCGACGAT
>JAFREV010000209.1 GCA_017434685.1 Mogibacterium sp. | reverse complement strand
GTCTGTGCTTCATTATTTTTTCCTCCGTTTCATACCCGCATATTCTACCACATAATTATTTGATTTGCTTTAATTTGATAATATAATTGAGATATGAAATTAAATCGTACAGAAGCACAACTAAAAGCAATAAACACACTGGATAAATCAGTGCTCGTATCTGCGGCTGCAGGAGCGGGAAAGACAACCATTCTTATTGACCGCATCATCGGGATCATCCTGGGAGGCAAGGCTAATGTGGATGAGATGCTTGTCGTGACATTTACCAACGCTGCAGCGGCGGAAATGAGGCTAAGGCTCGGTGCTGCAATCAGAAAGAGGATGAGAGAGAATCCGGAAGATGCAGCCAAGATGAAGGAGCAGCTCTCGAGACTCCACAGATCGTACATCTCCACCATTGACAGCTTTGCACAAAGAGTGGTCAAGGAATTTTTCTATGAGATAGATATGGAACCCGAATTCAGTGTGTGCGATGAGGTTCAGGGCGAGCTCATGAAAAGAGAAGCCGTTTCAGAACTGCTGGATGAAGCGTTTGAGGATGATGACATAATCCCGGGCGGAAGCTTCAGGGAGTTCATGAGGCTTTACAGCGATGAGAGAAGCGACGAAACATTTATGACCAATCTCATAAAGAGTTACGACAATCTGAGAACAATGCCGGATTACTTCGAATGGGCATATGATAAGGCGGAGCAACTGAACATAAATACGGATAATTTCAAGACAACAGTTCTCTATGAGGCGGTAGCGGCAGATGCCAAAGCAGTCTTTGAAACTGCAAGAGGGGGCTGCCGAGAGATAAGAGCTATGATGGATGACGCGGGGGTTTCCGACATTTTTGAAAGGAAACTTTCGGATGAGTGCAACGCGATAAATGATATCGCCGAGATGCTCGACAATACCGGTATCGATGAGGCTCTATTCAGTTCTATGGACAGCATTGAATACGGCAGGCTCAATACAAAGAAAGAAGAGAAAGAGGCGTATGAGCCTATCAAAGGTGCCGTCACAGACATAAGAAAAGTGTATAAGAAGGAAATCGCCGACTTCGTTTCCCGCTATGCAAATCCGGATTTCGAAACCTGCATCAAAGAGATGAACGAAACCTACCGATACACAATATACTATTTGAAATTGCTCGAGGAGTTTGAGAGAAGATATAGGCTTAAAAAGAGCGAAAAGAGGCTGATGGACTTTTCGGACATCACACATGCTGCAGCCCGCATTCTTAAAAAGGAAGAGGCCGCGGAGACTATGCGTAAGAGATTTCGCTTCGTATTTGTTGATGAGTATCAGGACACGAATAACCTTCAGGAATATCTGATAGGCAAGGTTTCGCGTCCGCGCAATGTATTTAAGGTCGGCGATGTCAAACAGAGCATATATAAGTTCAGGCTTGCAGAGCCTGAAATATTCGAGAGGCTCGAGAGAGAGTACTCGGATCCTTCAAACGAGGACGGCGAACTTATCAACCTGAGCAAAAACTTCAGAACGAACGATGCAACGATCAACTACATAAACCATGTGTTTGAGAATGTCATGGAGGGTTATAACGATGAAACAAAACTCTATACCGGAGCGGAATGCCCGGAAGAGTACGATTTCAAGCCTGAAGTGCACATACTGTTGAAAGATGATGACGATGAGGAAGAAATCGATGAGGCGATTGAAGAACTGTCAAGCAGTGAAGCAGAATCGGTGTATATCGCAGAGCTTGCTGCCGGAATCATCGGGACGGAGTTTTATGATACAAAGAGAAAGGTAATTCGAAAGGCGGAGGCGAGGGACATAGCCATACTTCTCCGTTCCGTAAAGAAAAGCGGAGATCAGATTGCGGCAGCTCTGGCTGAGAGGTCCGTGGATGCTCATATAGAAGCAGCGGATGACTACTTCGATACGCTGGAAATAAATATCGCACTTTCGCTCTTTATGTGCATAGATAACTTCAAAAGGGATGTGCCGCTGATTGCCGCTCTTCATTCGGAAGTGTTTTCGTTTACGCCGGAAGAACTCGCATCTGTCAGAATTGCTCACAGAGAAGCTGTCGATACACATAGAACACCTTACCATGAGGCGTTTTTATGGTATGCGGAGGAAGGGCCTGAGGGCAAACTGAAAGAGAAGGCTTGCGCTGCATATACTCAGATTATGGAGTGGAGAAAGCAGTCCAGGATACTCCCGCTTTCGGATTTCATATGGAAGGTATTGACGGAGTCAGGATATTACAGGGTTGCAGGAGCCATGAGCTCAGGTGCGAGACGCCAGGCCAATCTGAAGTCACTCGCGGACAGGGCGGCGGCTTTCAGCAATGCCAATATCGCATCGCTCAGTTCGTTCATCAACTTCGTAGAGGTTATGAAGA
This sequence comes from Mogibacterium sp., assembly GCA_017434685.1. Classification (GTDB taxonomy): domain Bacteria; phylum Bacillota; class Clostridia; order Peptostreptococcales; family Anaerovoracaceae; genus Crickella. The sequence continues at coordinate 815 of JAFREV010000209.1, read as the reverse complement.
GCAAGAAACTCAGCAACGGGCAGCCGCCTATGGCAGGAAAAGAAGACAATCTCGTCAGGATTTCCACCATGCACAAGAGCAAAGGCCTTGAATTCCCGTTTGTAATAGTCGGCGGCCTCGGCCGCAAGTTTAACAGGGATAACAGAGAGAAGAAGTTTACTTTTGACTCATCGATAGGCGTAGGCATGCCGTATATTGAACCGGGCAGAAGATACTGGCGCTCCACCATAATCCAAAATGCCATAAAGCAAAAGGCCGACAATGACAGCTTCAAGGAAGATTTGAGGCTCCTGTATGTGGATATGACAAGAGCCAGGAACAAACTCTACCTGATCGGCGCAACGGACAGCATGGAGAACCTCGAGAAATACGGTAAAGCGAATTGCTATCTAAAAGTCTTAAAGGATTTCATTAATACACCGTATAATGAATACCGCATCACGAATTTGCCGAAAACAGCTGAAGAGACAGGATCACTGAAGAAAAAGAAGCCATGGGACGGGGATATTTCTCTCGGTGCTGTCGGTGAGGCATATTATGAGGAGATAGACAGAAGACTGAAATTTGAGTATCCGTTTAAGGAAAGGCTCCATGAAAAAACGAAGTACTCCGTCAGTGCGATAAGGCGCGAGGAACTAAAAGCAGAAGCCGAAGAAAACGGCAGTGTGCCTGGGGATTCCGAAATTGTCGTGCTTCACGAGATCAGCGACAGAAAAAAGAAGGCGAGTGCTGCGGATATAGGAATTGCCTATCACAGAATAATGGAGTTTATCGATTTCGAAAAGGTGGCGCCTGATGGTAAAGCCGACTCTGCT
>JAFREV010000208.1 GCA_017434685.1 Mogibacterium sp. | reverse complement strand
TATTGTTTATTCTGAAGACAGAGATCGCCTCGCAGTTTATGCAGACGGCTATATTGTTGTTGAAGACGGAAGAGTGAAAGGCATATGGCCTGAGTTTCCGGAAGGATACGAAAATATTCCGATGAAGGACTATGGCGACGCTGTTTTGATTCCGGCTTTTTCGGACTTGCATGTCCACGCACCGCAGTACTTGAATCGTGGCCTTGAGATGGATCTGCTGCTTTCGGATTGGCTTGATCAATGCACATTTCCGATGGAGGCGAAGTTTGCAGATGCGGAGTTCGCGAAACTCGTTTACGATGCTTTTGTTGATGACATGATAGCCAATGGGACGATGCATGCCTGCGTATACGGCACGATACATACTGAAGCGACGTCGTATTTGATCGAGAGGATGAACAGCAAAGGGATCAAGGGCTTTGTCGGCAAAGTAAATATGGACAGAAATGCCCGGGCTGATTTGCTTGAAGATACGTCTGATTCGATACGCGACACTGAGGCTTTCCTTGAAAAGTACAGCGGAAACAAGAATACAAAACCGATAATTACTCCGAGGTTTGCACCGACTTGCACCCGTGAGCAGATAAACGGACTCGGCAAACTCGGAAAAAAATACGGAATCGGCATGCAAACACATCTGGTGGAATCGATTTGGGAAGCGGAGCAGGCGAGGCTGCTGTTTCCGGAATGCTCGTGCGACACCGAGATATATGAGAAGGCAGGACTGATGGATAACGGTCCTGTGATCGGCGGGCACTTCATCTTCCCTTCGGAAGATGATATCCGCATTTTGCGGATGTATGACGGCTACGCCGTCCAGTGCCCGGACGCAACCATCAGCGTTATCGCAGGCATCATGCAGACTGGAGCCTTGCTTGACAGAGGACTGAAAATAGGGCTCGGAAGTGACATTTCCGCGGGACATCACATAGGCGTGTTTACGCAGGCGGCTCGCGCGGTTCAACTGTCTAAACTCAAGGAATTCTACGAGCCGGAAGGAAACAGAAAGATCTCTTTTCCTGAGGCGTTCTGGATGGCGACCAAACAAAGCGGGGAACTGTTCGGAGGAACGGGTTCGCTGGAGCCGGGCGCGGTATTTGATGCACTCGTCATAGACGGACTCTCTGACGCAGCAAGAAAACTCAAACCGGAGCAAATCATCGAAAGGTTCTGCTATCTGGGTACGAAAGAAAATATAATAGCACGATACATGAACGGAGAAGAACTTTGACGATAAATAAAGAAAACCTGGCAGAATATGTCCTGAGAAATCTCCCGGATTTCTTTGAAGATGGAGCAGTACTAAAGACAAGCGAGCTTTCGGACGGAAATATAAATTACGTTTTCAGAGTTGAAGATGAGAGCACGGGCAGATCCCTGATAGTAAAACACGCCGAGGATACACTCAGAGTCAACACGAGCAGGCACATCGGCTTTGAGAGAAGCAGGATAGAGTGCGATGTTCTTAAGATGCACCGCGAGTGCTGTCCGAAACTGATTCCGGAAGTATACCTGTATGATGAAAAAGAGCATAACATCATCATGGAGGACATGAAGGGATATGAAAACCTCAGATATGAGCTCTGTGCACACAAGGTCTTTCCCGGTCTCGCGGGCGATGTGGCGGAATTTTGCGCCAAAGCACTTATAGGCACGACGGATATGATAGTCGGCGCCGAAAAGAAAAAGGAACTCGTAAAGCATTTTACCAATCCCAAACTCTGTGAGATTACGGAGAGGCATGTGCTGACCGAACCGTACTGGGATGATTTGGATGACAACTCCGTAACTCCTGAGAACGAGGAGTTTGTGCGGACACATATATACGATTACGATTTGCTTCATGCGAAGGTGGGAATGCTCAAGTCGACATTTGAGACCAAGGCGCAAGCGCTGCTGCACGGAGATCTCCACACGGGCTCGATATTCGTAAAGGAGAACGCGACATGCATACTCGATCCCGAGTTTGCGTTCTACGGACCGATCGGATATGACACGGGCAACTTCATAGCTAATATGATTTTCGCATATGCCAACGCAGCATATACCATGGAAGAAGGAAGCGAGAAAGAGGCTTATCTTAAGTGGGTGCTCAGCACCATAGAGGAGTTCTGCGAGCTCTTCAGGAGCAAAGCCATAGAACTGATTAAGGAGAAATCGACAGACCGTATGATGAAAAATGATGAGTTTTGCAAGATCTGCCTCGATGATATATTCAAAGATCAGACGGGGTTTGCCGGCACTGAGCTTATCCGCCGCATAGTAGGAACATCAAAGGTAAAGGACATCACATCGATAGATGATGAAAAAGCAAGAGCAAAAGCAGAGATGCTGTGCATGAAAGCCGGCATACTGTTTGTGACGAAGCCGGAAGAAATAAAGCGCGGAAAAGACTATATAAAAGTGTTGACAAGCTTATATACTAAGAGTAATATGTAGGGCTCAATAGAGAGTATATAAAAAGATGGAAGAAATACATGTTGCACAGATTTGGGAAACACTCGCCGGCGGTGTAGATAGATTAGCATAGTCCGCAAACGATCAATATCAAAAGGGGCCTGCGAAGATTAAATTCTCGCAGGCTCTTTGAGTTATAGCGATAAGGTGTTAAAATCTAAAGGTAGGCATATAGTAGAAAATATTAGTTCGGAGGGCCTATGAATCCGGCAAAAGACGAGATATATGAAATGCTCAAACGCGAGATGCTTGAGAAGATTAAAGAGTTCGGCGCGTGGTTTAGCACGAGGAAGGATAACTATCTGAAGATCGGCTACAGCGAAACGGATAATTCATACTTTGCCAGAGAGTGCATACTCAGGGACGGCGGATTGGAAGGCGGAGCGTATTCGTTCGGAACGGACTGGTTCGACATCAGTTTTCACGGGAAATACGTGGAGTTATTTGCAGACCCGGACACTTTTAAACGCTGGGACATCATCTACGACAGAGAAAAGGGTACCTGCTATAAAGACGCTGACGGCGGCGTCGGCATGGGCAAACGAGTGCTGGATTTCTGCAAGGAAGCGGATGAAGAGGCACTCAAAGGAGGACTCAGCCCGTATCGCATAGACAGAGCGGCATTTGCCGAGACAATAGAGCTTTCAGAGGAAGCTTCTGAATAAGGAGGAGCCATGTTAAAAAATTTCAAAGAGATGGAGGCGCTTGTAAAAGCACACCCGGTTAAGAAGAAAATCGTGCTCGCTTGTGCTCATGATGAGCATTCACTTGATGCTGTGTATGAGGCATACAAGGAAGGCATTGTATGTCCTGTGCTCGTGGGCAAAGAAGACGAAATCAAGAGTCTTATGAAAGAACACGGCTTCGACTTCGGCGGCGAGGAAGTCATATACGATGTCAGAGACGATGTTGAAAGTGCACAGAAAGCAGTGAGCCTCATACGCGAAGGCGGGGGCGATTTCCTTATGAAGGGAAAGATGCAGACTGCGGATCTCCTCAAACAGGTCGTAAACAAAGAGACAGGTCTCCAGGTTGGAAAGATAATGTCTCACGTGGGAATGTTCAGCATACCGAACTACGACAAACTCATCATCCTGACCGACGGAGGAATGCTCGTTAGCCCGGATGTAGATCAGAAAGAGAAAATCATAAACAATGCAGTTGAGACTCTGCACAACATGGGTTATGAAAATCCTAAAGTAGCGGTGCTCTGCGCAGCTGAGAAACTGAACGCTAAAGCACAGGAATCCGTAGATGCGGCCGAACTCAAAGAGAGAAACCTCAAGGGGGACATCAAAGGCTGCGTAGTAGAGGGGCCTATATCCTACGACATAGCGCTCAGCAAGGAAATCGCAGACTTCAAAGGCTTTGAGAGCCCTGTTGCGGGAGATGCAGATATACTGATTATGCCTAATATGGCCGCGGGAAATGCACTCGGCAAATCCTGGACCATAACGGCAAAGGGCATTATGGCCGGCATCATAGTCGGTGCCAAAGTCCCTATCGTGCTCACATCGAGAGGAGCCACAGCGGAGGAAAAATTCTACTCAATCGTACTTGC
>JAFREV010000207.1 GCA_017434685.1 Mogibacterium sp. | reverse complement strand
GGGCACAGCCCCCGGAAATCAAGCTTTTCTTCATTGCGGCAACGCCGTATGATTTAAGAAAAGCTTATTTATGGTAAGTTTCACCGGCGTTAATCTTAAACGCGCGGTATATCTGTTCGAGGGCCACGACCCTGGCCAGCTGATGTGGCAGAGTAATCCTGCCGAAGCTCTGTTTGAGATCCGCCCTCTTTTTTACTTCTTCGCTGAGCCCAAGGCTCCCCCCTATTATAAATATTATCGAGGAATGGTCAAATGTTATTTCTGAAAGTCCGGTTGCCATCTCCTCCGAGCTGAGTTCTTTGCCCTTCACATCAAGAGCAATCACATAGTCGCCTTTGCCTGTTTTCTCCAGCAAGTTCCTGCCCTCGGCCTCAATAACACGCTGTTCATCTGCAGCCGACGCATTCGCCGGCAGTTTTTCCTCCGGCACCTCAATCAGTTCAGGCTTGCAGTACGCACCGAGCCTCTTCATATACTCGGCACAGGCATCCTGCCAATACTTCTCTTTAAGTTTTCCTACACATACAAGTTTGATACTCAGCATTGTTTCTACAGCATTGTTTCTACAGTATCGTTATTTCGTCTTTGGACGCTATAGTCATCTCGTAATGGGTATCCTTCTCGAATCCGTCATTTTCCAATATTTCATCGACCGTTTGTCTGGCAAAGTACGGGGCATTGTTGTGGAAGCTCAGATGCGCCAACATAACCTTCAGCGGTTTATCACAACATGCTTTTTCTCTGTCAGCCAATATAGCCGCAAGCGTTTCACCGGCATGAGCATTCGACATGTGTCCGTGATCGCTCTTTATCCTGACCTTCAAATAGTACGGGTATTCTCCGTACATCAGCATATGCTCATCATGATTTGATTCGAGCACGAGCATATCCGCATCCTTTATAGCTTCGTATATTTCATCTGTAATCACTCCGCAGTCAGTGACGACGGCAAGTTTTTCTCCGTCTGCCTTAATCGTAAAGCCGAGCGGCTCGGCGGCATCGTGATTGAGTTCAAATGTCGCAAGTTCCGCACTTCCGTCACCGGCGTCGAAAATCTCTCCGGCCGCTATGCAGTGAATTCTCTCGTCATCTATATACCTGAAATTAGATGTTTTCTCTACAGTTCCCCTGCTCGCATAGAAGATCGCATTAGGGCACTGCCTGCCTATGGCCCTGATGCTCTTGATGTGATCGCTGTGTTCATGTGTAATCAGAACAGCTTCTACATCTTCGGGACTCCTTCCGGCTGTTTCCAATCCTTCAATTATGCGCTTGGCAGGCAGACCGACATCGAGCAGAATCGTGCTTCCTTCGGTCATTATTATATATGAGTTTCCGGAGCTGCTGCTCCCTACAGATATCACTTTCATTGTTTTATATGATGTTTCGTTTGTTCGCTTCTAAAGCTGTTCGCCTCTAAAGCGGCAACTGCCAAGCTCCTTTGTTGTCTTTGTCTTTCTCTTTTTCGTTATCTTTAGGCTTCGGTTTTAGTTTTTTGCTGTAGTTGCCCGGATAGTCCCCGCTGCGCCTGCATACCGAAGCGTAACTGCACCACCTGCACGCAAGAGTGTTTGATGTCTCACGGAGAGGATGTATGCCTATGTCTCCGTTCAGTATACCCGAAGCCGCTTCTTTCATTCTGGACATTACATCAGCTCTGACGACTTCGAAATCCTCTCTGCTGATTCCGCTGCCTTTACCGGAGCTCGCAAGTACCGCCTCCGGCATGGCTGAGAGCACACCCTCTTCATTTAAGAACGCGCCTTTGAGTTTGAACATGTCCTCAGGTGCTTTTTCCATTATGGTTTCAATTCCGTCTTTCTTGGCATCGTTGGCGGACTGAATCGGGTCTTTAATATTAAAGTAGAACATTCCCGCCGGCTCGTAATCTCCGGAGCTTGCAGAGATTAGATAAATCATAAGCTGCATGTGATAGCCCTGCCTCATCTTCCATAGGTCCAGGCTGTCCGCACCCGTCTTATAATCAATGATTCTGACGCGCTCGCCTCCGGCTACTCTAAGCACATCTGCTCTGTCGATTTTACCTTCGACATAAACCTCTTCATCTCCGACTTTTATCTTTATCGGCTCAAAGACTCCGCCCCTGCCGAAGTTCTCCTCAAGAGATGCAGATGTAACGCTCTCCGCACCAAGCTGAGTTGCCATAGCCTTGGCTGCTTTGCCGCAGATTTCTTTGATTCTCTCCATCCTGAATTTCTCGGTGCCGCTCGAAATGAACAAACCCCCTCTGTATTCGGAAGCCAAGGCAGCGAGCTCTTCACTAACGAGTCTCTCCAGAGCATCGTCATCGCCCGAATTGATTGCGCCGAGCAGTTCTTTGTCACCTACGAGTTTTCCGGCCACAGCCATAAGGCACTCGTGATACGCATCGCCAATCGTCCGCGGATCCGCCGCAAAATCTCTTTCCTCCTGAGGCCCGAGGCCGTTATTGACAAAGTATTTGAACGGGCAATCGAAATAATTACCGATGGATGATGCACTGAGTTTGAGACTACTCCTGTTTTTCTTGTAGAGTTTCGAAGCCAGTTTCGCTCCCAGCGGTTTCATTTCATTGTCGTACTCGGATGCGGCAATCATAACATCAAGATCGCTCTTCCTGTTCTCCCTGTACCATTTGAGCATGGCAAGCGTCAGGTCCTCGTCATTATCGCGAATAACACTTTCTTTGATATGAACGGCGAGGTGTCTCAGGGCATCGTCTGCGGTCTGCACCATATCTATGCCCCAGCCCTCACTGATTATATCTTTCTTCATCAGTCTTTTTTCTTCTATCTGCGGGAAAAGCTCAGTCAGCGAATCCAGCAGCGGTGACGGGCTGGCATCATTTCCGCCCGTATCCGTCATTGAATAACTGATGTATAATTTTTCGCTCGGAGCGGACATCATCCTGTACATGGCCGCATTCTCTTCGTTGACCCTGACATCATCGAGTTCGCCGAGTGCAAATCCCCTCTTTTTGAAGAAATCTTTCTCATCATTGGAGAACAGGCCCTCCGTGCTTGGCTGAAGAGGAAGAACGCCTTCGTTTGCGCCGAGAATCACTGCAGCTTTCATAGGTCTCGGCCTCGTCCTTATCATGGTGCCGACGGCAAGCCCGTCTGCAACATCAGGGATTACACCGACCTCCACATCAAGCAGTCCCGCCACATAGATTTCCGTAAATTCCTCGAGCCTGAGTTCGTCGTCACCCATTATCTCTCGCATCTGGAAGAGCATCTCTATCGCTTTTTCATAACTTTGCACAAGTCGCTGGGCTTCGTCGGAAAAACCGTCTTCTGCGGCAAGAGCAGCGGCCTCATTAACTTTTTCGGCAAGTTTCCATGTATTCTCAAGATAAGACTTAAAGTTCTCCGCAAACTCGCTTACCTTTGTTTTCTTGCTGATGAAGGCGAGTTCTTTCATTGCGTCGGATATGACCGAACGCATTTCATTGAGCCTTGCAAAGGTCTCCTCGCCAACCTGGTCCTCTCCGTATTTAAAGTCCCTGTCCCACATCGATCCCCTGATGCGGTAATTCTTTACATAGTTTTCGAGCGCCTCAACATCCTCGTCCGCAAAATCCGTCATACCGGATTTGAGCATGGCGAATATATACTGAGGAGCTCTGTTGTACTGTTCGAAGCGCAGGAGATTTACCATAAATGCAACTGCCGCCGTATCTGTGATGCTTCTGACCGCATCGGAAAAAACAGGAAGACCGTACTCGGCAAACACGCGTCGTATAATCGGCTGCATGCCTCCCTCGTCATTGGCTATCACCTGAATGTCACTCATCTTGTATCCGAGATCTCTCACAAGGTGCCATATGTATGCGGCTGCGTTTTCTGCCTCGTAATAAGGATTGGCCGCGCATACCAGCGTCAGGTCTTCCGGGATAAATGTCCTGTTATATGCATCGCCCTCCTGGTTTTCCGGGTCGATCTCTCGCCAGAGATATTTCTCTATGCGTTCTATAGTTTCGGACTTGCGTATCACATAGGATTCTTCGCTGCCTGTCTCCCCTGTTTGACGAAGGCTTCTTATCTCATCACACGACACTTCGATGCCT